>NZ_NCJX01000072.1:0-13055 GCF_002282635.1 Acidiphilium sp. 34-64-41
TCTCTCCCTCCACCAGCCGCCTCCTTATGAGCCTCCAGAAGGAGTCCAGCTAAACCGCTTGAGATCAGATCGCTACACGATCGAGACCGGACGCTTACATTTCGGGTGACGAGGTGCTTGAGACGATATTGGAGCGTGCGTGGCGGCACAGGCGTTGCCAGGGCGCGCAAAATCTCCGGCGCCGACACGCCGTTGGGGTTGCGCCTCACGGCATCTTCGATCGCTGCCAGTGCTTCTTCTGGGATCTGGTTCGCCAAAGCGGCCTTTCCTGCGCGTAGAATCTAGGTGCAAGAATGATAGATTTAGACGCAAGAATCAAGGCTAGGCGCAAGAATGAGGTCTAGGCGCAATGATAATTGCGCCTAGACGCGGTTAAGGCCCCGGTGCCTTTTTCCCGAACGGCTTGAGAAAATGGGTCTTGATTCCGTCCGGCTTAAGGCGTGCCTTCACAAGTGCCGTTTCGCAGCGCTCCCGCAGCGCATCAGATCTTCCTGGGCTGGACACCAGTTCGAGCAAAATCCCTCGCAGAGCGCCCACTAATTTCGTGATCTCATCGAGACGCAGGGCGAAACTGCCGGCCGGCGTCGCTTTCGCGTCGGCGATCGCCTCCGGCAGCGCCGAGACCCGCAGGGCCTCACGACCAGGATAGGCGTTCTTAAACCAATGCTCGGCTTCAAGGAGCTGGGCATGGTCCTTCTTGTAGAGGGGGTTGTCCTGGTCCTTTTCACTCTTCGCCTCGATAACGAAGTCGAATGTGCTGTCAGTCCGCCAAAGAACATCAGGACCGACACCGTGGATTTTCTCAGGACGGTCTGCCTCGAAGCCAAGGAATGCGCCGAGGTTGGCAAGCGCTTCCTCGTAGCGGCCGGCCGAGGCCTCCGGTACTAGCTCGGCCACCGCCTCGTCGAATTCGGAGATCATGGCACCGCGTTGATCGTACTCGAGCATGCGGCTGACGATCGCTGCCGACTGCCTGCCCGGGAGCGGACGCGGCACGTAGGCAGGCCTGACCTTCGGCGGCGAATGATTGTTATTGACCGTGTAAGCGCTCGTTTGAAGCTTCTGGCCGCGACCTTCGTCTTCCATTTGATAGGCAATGCGGGCGGCTGACGCTGAGAGCCAGGCCCGCCGCTCCGCATCGTCAGCAAGCTCTTTATCGGCGACCAGCTTTTCCAGCGTCTGGATGGCGTTTTCGAATTGTCCGAGTCGCTGCTGGCGAAAGGCCCGCCTTTCAACGCCGGCGACCTTGAGCGCTAGCATATCGATCGGCGCCGCGTGTGCCGCATCGGCCAATTCGGACGCGTGATAGGCGACCCAATCGGGATCACGACTAAGGCATTTCAATATGGTCTGGCCGACCTCCTGTGAGGTTCCAACCGCCTCGCTGACCTCCTGGCCCATCTTGAGCTGAACGCGTGTACTCGCGGTCAAGTGTGCTAGGTTGTTCTTGCGGCCGATCCAGGCAACGAGCTTGCTGCCGATCAGCATAACAACGCAGTGATCGCCGCCTCCACGCGTCCCGCGACCAATACCCTGCTCGATCCGTTGGGCTAGAAGGGATGCAACGGCGGAGTCCGCGACGACATTCATCCGGAACACGTCGTAGTTTGAGGAGCCCTGCGGAAGATTGTCCATCACCAGGAACCGGCAGGCGTCGCCCGCTAGATCGATCCCGTCATAGCGGTTGGCGAGGACGATCGGGCCGAAAGATGAACCCGATTGCATCTCTGCGACACGTTCCGTGACGGCCTTTGTCGTCTCCGGGTATGTCGCGATATCCGTCCATGTCTTTGCCACCGGGCCTGACGGCGCGAGGATCGCCACGCCTTTCTTGTGTTGAGCAAGCCAGGTCGAAATGCCTTTGACCATCGGAGTGATGGGGGCGCCCCCGAGCTTCATTAGCTCCGGGACGAGGATCATGCGCTCGCCGACGCCGGCCAGCGACGTCGATGTGATGGGGCTTGGCTATAGCCTCAGGCGAGGCGCCAAAGGTGCGCACAATCTCGCTGTCGTCGGCGATAGTGGCGGACATGTAGATACGGCGCGCACAATCCTCGAAGGTGGGCACGAGATCGACAGGGGGAAAAATCGGTGTGATCGCCACAGCGGTGCGACTGAAGAGGCAGTGGCAGAAGGCGAGATTGTCACGCAGGAATGGCCAGACATAGGAATCGATCGCGTCGACATGTTGCGAGAGATAGTCCTGCACCTCCGGCAGTTTGCGGTTCCACGCCCAGCTCGGCACCTCGACGACGCCATAATCCTTGCCGTTCGTAATGTCGGAGAAGGTGCCACTGCGCCCAACCTCACGAAAGGCGACGCGAAATCTGCCGGCGAGGTCGGCATAGACGTCCGCATGATCTTTCACCGAAATGGTCAGGGTGAAGGCTTCACGGACCGAGGTTAGGGCAACATGCGCATCGTCAAGGATAATGGCGCCGACCTTGACTGGCGGTCGTCCGTCGCCACGGACACCAAACTTGCTCCGGCCGGTGAACAGCGTTTCATAGGCGCCGACGAGCACGCTCTTGCCATCATAGAACTCGCCGGGCAGGGGCTGTCCCTTAGTGTAGGGCTGCGCTGAGATACCGTACTCGCGGATCTTGGCGAGCACCTGACCGACAAGCTGATTTGTCGGTGCCAAGTAAAGCACCGGTTCGCCGATCTCGTTCATCACCGATTGGGCCATCAGCAACGCGACTAGCGTTTTGCCGCCGCCCGTGTGGAGCTTGACGACGACGTCCTGCTCGTTCCGGCGCAGGAACCAGTTGTCGAGCACCTCCGCCTGGCTGGCATAGAGGTCGTTGATGCCCGGCGGCTTGGGGAGCGCATTGAAGATTTCACGCGGGTTGACCGGCTTCGGCTTCGCCTTGCTTTCCCGCAGCTTCTTAAAATCGACCATCCGCCCCCCCATTTGCCGGCACTTAGCCGACCGTTCGCGTTGGTCAGGCCCCCCGCTTAAGTTGTTAGAGCATAGCTCGAAATTGAGTCCATGGGCCATGATCTGGGCAGACGGCTTCTGCTTCCATCAACATTCGCCTCTCAGCTTGGCGAGGAATCGGGGAGCCAGCTTCGCGAAGGACGCTCCACCGCTGGTACCGCCGTGGACACCATGTGGACACCACACCGGAAAAGCGAAAGGCCGCCTTGCGGCGGCCTTCTCATAACGCTCTGATTTCCCTATGGAAATTTGGAGCGGGCGAAGGGATTCGAACCCTCGACCCCAACCTTGGCAAGGTTGTGCTCTACCCCTGAGCTACGCCCGCGTCCGGCGCTCTGATACTCAGCTCTGCCCGACTTGGCAAGCGGTCGATCATGCCGCTGGCCGATTGCAGGGTTGAAAGCTGGGCGTGGGCGGCGGCCCGGCTGTCCTCCATACCATTGTTGCCCTAAATTGCGGCCATGTCCGAAACCGTGCCCCGGCAACATGCCGAATCCCGCCATTTGCGTCAGATCGTGGCGGGCGTCAGCAACGGGGTCATTCTGGTCAGCATCGACCAGCGGATCACCTGGGCAAACGAGCGCGCGTTGACCATGAACGGCATCGATTCGGTCGAGGCCCTAGGCGAGACCGTGTCGGATTATCGCCAGCGCTTCGAACTCCGCGACCGCAACAACCATCGCCTCGCCGAAGGGCAATATCCGATGGAGCGGGTGCCGAGCGGCGAGGCGTTCGCCGAACTGGTGGTCGAGGTGGCGCCGGCCGGCAACAACGAGACCACCAGGGTGCACCGCATCAAATGCAGGGCGCGCTTGCGAGCCTCGATAAAGCCAGCGACATGTCATCCGCCCAGCGCCGCGCCCAGATCACCAGGCTGATCCGCAAGCGCATCCTCGATGGCAAATTGCCACAACCCGATCGCGCACGGCTCCCCCATCGCGCACGGCTCGATGATCTGGTTTCGGCTGAACTCGGCGTCAACCGCGAGCAGGCGAAGCAGAAAATCGAACTTCGGCTCACGTCGCGCCACGCGTGACGTGTTGATGCGCGGCTAACCCGGCATCAATGCCATCATCGCGGATCTGGCCCGGGGAGCACAGCTTCCCGGGCCGTTGCCTCATCCGCGGCTGAACACCACCACGCTCCGCCCGGTCACCGTGAACACCTCACCGATCGGCAGAACCACCGTCTCGTCGGGTTCCGGGTCGTTGGTGTCGATCACCCTGGTCCAAACCTCGCCGTCCTTGCATGCCGGCAGGGTGAATTCGACGGCGTCGTAATGGGCGTTGAACACCAACAGGAACGTCGAATCATCCTGGCGGAACGCTGAATCGGCGGTCGCCGCCGGGCCATCGATCATCATGCCAAAGCAACGCATGTTGCCATCGCCCCATTGGGCGTCGTCGATCACCGTTCCGTTCGCGTTGATCCACTCAACGTCGCGAACCCCGTCCAGTTCACGGCCGGTCAGAAACCGCGTGTTGCGCAGGGCCGGATGGTCGAGCCGCAGCTTCGTCAGCGTACGGACGAACCGGATCAGCGCCTGGCCGGGCTCACCAATATCCCAATCGACCCAGCTGATCTCGCTGTCCTGGCAATAGGCGTTGTTGTTGCCCTGCTGCGTCCGGCCGAATTCATCGCCGGCCAGCAGCATCGGCACCCCCTGCGACAACAGCAATGTCGCCAGCACGTTGCGCATCTGGCGTGCCCGCAAGGTGGTGATGTCCGGATCGTCGCTCGGCCCTTCGACGCCGCAGTTCCAGGAGCGGTTGTCGCTGCTGCCGTCCTTGTTGTCCTCGTTGTTCGCCTCGTTATGCTTTTCGTTGTAGGTCACCATGTCGTTGAGCGTGAATCCGTCATGCGCGGTGACGAAATTGATCGAAGCCCAGGGCCGGCGTCCCTGGTGATTGAACTCCGCGGCCGATGCGGTGATGCGCGGCGCGAGCTCCGCCGCGGGTGCTTCGCCGCGCCAGAAATCCCTGACCGTGTCGCGAAACTTGTCGTTCCATTCAGACCAGCCCGGCGGAAACCCACCGACCTGATAGCCGCCCGGCCCGCAATCCCATGGCTCGGCAATTAATTTAACCGATCCCAGCACCGGGTCCTGGCTGCACGCCTTCAAAAATCCGCTCTGATTGTCGAACCCGTTCGGCTCACGCGCGAGAATCGTCCCGAGGTCGAACCGGAAACCATCGACATGCATTTCCTCGACCCAGTAGCGCAAACTGTCGGTCACCATCTGCAGGACGCGTGGATGCGACAGGTTCACGGTGTTTCCGGTGCCGGTATCGTTGATGTAATAGCGAGGATTGTCCGGCATCAGCCGGTAATAGCTGGCATTATCGATGCCCTTGAAACTCAGCGTGGCACCTTTTTCATTGCCCTCGGCGGTATGATTGTAGACCACGTCCAGAATGACCTCGAGCCCGGCCTCATGAAACCGGTAGACCATTTCCTTGAACTCGCGCAGGCTGTTCGCGACATCGAACGCATAGCGCGGGTCCGGTGCGAAAAACCCGATGCTGTTGTAGCCCCAGTAATTGGTCAGCCCATTGTCGAGCAGGTGACTGTCGTTGATGAAGGTGTGGATGGGCAGCAATTCGACCGAGGTGACGCCGAGCGATTTGATGTAATCGACTACATGCCGATTGCCCATGCCGGCGTAACTGCCGCGCAAGGGTTCCGGCACGTCCGGATGGCGCATGGTGAAGCCGCGGACATGCGCTTCGTATAGCACCGTCCGGTTCCACCCGATCGGGTTGCGTCCGGGATGGCCGCGCCAGTCGAACCCTGGATCGACCACGACGCATTTCGGCATGAACGGCGCGGAATCCCGATCATCGAAGGTCAGATCATCGCCGGACTCCATTTTGTAGCCGAAACACGCCGGGTTCCACGTCAACGCGCCGGCATGGGCGCGGGCATAGGGGTCGAGCAGCAATTTGTTGGCATTGAACCGATGCCCGGCTTCCGGCTCATAAGGCCCATGCACCCGGTAGCCATAATAGGTGCCCGGCGCCAGATCGGGCACGTAGCCGTGAAAAATCTGGTCGGTGTATTCCGGCAGTTCGAATCGCTCGACTTCCTGCTTGCCGGAACTGTCGAAAATACAGACCTCGACCTTCTCGGCATACGCCGAAAACAGCGAGAAATTAACGCCGTTGCCATCCCACGTCGCCCCACGCGGGTGCGGCACGCCGGCTTTGATCCGGCCGCGCTGAATACTCGCCATGCTGTGTCGCCTTCCTGATGTAATTGCCGCCCGGCCAATCAGCGGCCCGGCTTGAAATGGGGACCGCGCCGGGACAGAAAAAGGGCCGCCGGGCCGAATAGGCGGTGGCCGCAACCGCTCAGGCCGGATTTGAACGGTTCCGGCTCTGCCCGGTTTAGCGCCGGGCACTCCGGCGCAGCAGCCACAGCGGCAAGGGCAGGGCCGCCAGCAGGAACACCCAGAGCAGCGGAAACGTCGCATCCAGCCCGCTGTCCTCCAGATTGACCCACAGACGGATCGGCATGCCCTGCGGAAAATAGGCGAAGATCAGCACGATCCCCAACTCGCCCACCCCGCGCACCCAGGCCAGGGCCAGCGCGGCGCCCAGCCCATCGCGCGCCATCGGCAACATGATGTGGCGGAAAATCTGCCGCTTTGTGACCCCCAGCGTCAGTGCCGATTCCGCCAGTTCCGGGGGGATTTCGGCAAACGCGGCGCGGGCGGCCACCACATAGGTCGGCAAGCCCGCGTAGATCCCGGCCAGCAGAAACGCGGCCGGATTATTGCCGATGATCACGCCGAACCGCCCGAGCAACGCTCCGACCGGCCCGATCGGTCCGTAAAACGCGGCCAGCAGAATGCCCAAGGCCAATGGCGGCGTCAGCAGCGGCAGCAGCAGGAACAACTGCGCCGCATTGTGCAGCCTGCCCTTCGCGTTTGCTAGCCACAGCGCCAGCGGGGTGCCGAGCAGGGCGATCGCCGCCAGCGCCGTCAGACCATATAAAACCGATGTGGCAATTGCTTCGCCGTCAGCGGCGCTCAGCGCGAAATGTGCCCAATCGGTCAACAGGATCAGCCCGGCGAACGGCGCCGCCAGCAGAATAATCGCAAACCCGCCGGCCGCCGCCCTGATCAAGCGCCGGCCGGGGTCTGAACGATGCCCCGCTCAGATCGTGCCGCCTTGCGGCGGGTTGTAACCATATTTGGCAAACAGATCCTGACCCGCCTTGCTTTGCATCATCGCGATGAACGCATGCCCCGCCTTGGGGTTTGGCGCATCATGCGGCACGCACGCATAGAAGACCAAGGGCTGGGTGTGCAACACCTGGGTCTTGCCCTTCAGATCCAGCGTGATCGCCGCCTTCGAATACCACGGCTTGATCATCGAGGGGTCGCTCAGATTGATCTGATTGGGCAGCGGAATGAAGGGCAGTTTGAGCGACTTCACCGCGCTCTCATATCCCGATGTCGCATCGAGCTGGCCCGAATCGAGCCGCGCCAGCAAGGAAGGTTCGGAAAATATCTGCGCGGGATTGAGCGGTGCGCCGAGGATGCGCCGGCTGAGCCCCGGTTGATGATAGAATTTTTCCGCGAGCTCGAAGGTGAACAGGATGTTGCGCCCCTGTGGATCGGTGCGCGGATCGGTCCGGCCGAACCGCAATCCCTTGGTTTCCAGCACCTTGTACCAGGGCTTGCTGCCATCGGCCGCCGCTTTGAGCTCGGGCGCCATGCGCGATTTCGGCGAATACGCAATCACCATCGCCGTGCTCGCCACCGGCGCCGCGTGCCCGACCAGCCCGGCCTTCTGCAACACCGCGATCGGCCCCGGCGTGATCGAGACGAACACGTCGGCCAGCATCGTCTTGGCCGCGATCAGGCGCGCCAGCGCGAAGGCGCCCTGGCCGATGCCATGAAACACCTCACCGCTCTGTGCGGTGAAGGCCGGACCCAGGCCCTTGTTCATCAGCACGCCCATCGATCCCGCATAAGCCACCGTCAACGTGCCGCCTGCAGCCTGCGCCTGGCGTGACATCAATGCCGGCAGCGCCACCGCCGCGCCGATGCCCAAGCCCAGATCACGTCGTGAAATCGCCATTGCCGCCTCCTGCTCAATTTGCTGCGGCACCGATATGTCCGTTCGGACATATCGTCAATCACGCAATTTCGTGATTGAATCCTGGCATGGTGAAACTGCGTCACCCAGAGACGGTCGGCCTGCGCATCCGGGTCGTGCTCGGCGATGGTCTGATCATCGGGCCCGGCCGCGCCGATCTGCTGGACGGCATTCGCGAAACCGGATCGATCGCCGCCGCCGGCCGGCGGATGGGCATGAGCTACAAACGCGCCTGGCAACTGGCCGAAACCCTCAATGCGAGTTTTCACGCCCCGGTCATTGTCGCGGCGAAAGGCGGTGTCGCCGGCGGCGGCGCGCATCTCACGCCGTTGGGCGAAGAGGTGCTCGATGCGTATCGCACCCTGGTACGCACGGCCCATACCGCCGGTGAAACCGCCATCGCTGCCCTCGCGGCCGCCGTCGCCGGGCCTGGTCCGAATGCCACGGATTTCTGCCCGTAGGCGTGGTTTGCATCTTTTCACGTCGGCCGGTCGAGCCTAGATTGAAGCAAAGGAGATCGTGTCTTCCGCCATCCCGAACGCCCTGAACAGAACCGAACGCAAGGTGCCCAGATCTGGGCGTTGGCCGGATTCCTCGGCTTGACCCTCCTTGTCGCGGCTGTCGCCGGCTTGGCAACGGTGCCCAACATCAAGACATGGTACGCGGTTCTGCCGCATCCGCCTTTCACGCCGCCGAACGGCGTGTTCGGGCCGGTCTGGACTGTCTTATATATCGGTATGGCGATCGCGGCTTGGCGCATCTGGCGATGCGGCGACGTGCTGGGCGATCACCAGCGCGCCCTCAATCTGTGGGGCTGGCAACTGGGAGTGAACGCCATCTGGGCGCCGATATTTTTCGCCCTGCACCGCCCCGCTCTGGCCATAGCGGTTATCCTGGCGCTCGACGTTATGGTCACGCTTACCATCATCGCCTTTCGCAGGATTGACCGTATTGCCGCGATCCTGATGGTCCCCTACCTCGCCTGGGGCTGTTTTGCGACCTATCTCACCATCGGGTTCTGGTGGCTGAACCGATGATCGGCTAAGGATAGCACTCGATCTCGCAGGAATCAGTGTTGCATGACAAATAGAGCCCCGATCCGGATTACCGCCGCCATCACGTTGGCTGCCAGTTTTGCCGTCTTCCAGGCTGCTCACGCCCAGATGACCGGCGCAGGCGCCGGCAGCCCGATGGGGATGGCCGGCCCGATGGGTTCAGCCGGCTTGCATTCCCCTCAGGAACCGCAGCAGATCGCGCCGCCCGCGCTTCCTGGTGCATCCGGTGCCGGCAACATCTCGGCCGGCCCGGTGACCACCACCGATGAAGACCCGACCAAGTTGCTGTTTTCCGCGATCAACCATGGCGATTACACCCAGGCGCGCGCCGCGGTCAGCCGCGGGGCCAATTTGAACGCGCGCAACGCGCTCGATGAGACGCCGATCGAACTGGCGGTTGAACTCAACCGCAACAACATCACGTTCATGCTGCTATCGGTCCGCGCCGAGGAAGGTTCCAGCGGCCAGCCGCCGCAAGGTGCGGCCATTGCCGCCTCGGTGCCCGCCGCACACGCAATCCGGAGCGCGCCGACCCATCAAATCATGAATTATCATGCCCAGCAGACGCGGGTGCAGCCGAACGCCGCCTTGCCGGACCAGCCCGGCATCCCCAACCCCGCCGCCGGTTTCCTGGGGTTCGGTAACCACTCATAACGCCCGATCATTTGCCCGCTCATTTTTAGCCGGTTGAATCTCGAAAATTCTTTCGTTAAATTGACGTAAGGTGGTGCGATGCAGTACGGTCGGGTCCACTGTTGAAACGTCGAAGAAACAAGAATTAGGGAGTATTTATGAAACTAGCCAATCCGGCACCACTCGGGTTGTTCGGCTTCGCGCTGACGACCTGGCTGCTCTCCATGATCAACGCCGGCCTGATGCCGGCCGCCGGCATGGGCATGGTTCTCGCCATGGCCTTCGCTTTCGGCGGTACCGCGCAATTCGTCGCCGGCATGATGGAAATGGCGACCGGCAACACCTTCGGCTTCGTGGCGTTCTGCGCCTACGGCGCGTTCTGGTGGAGCTTCGCGCTGTTCGTCGAATTCTTTGCCAAAGGCGTGCCGGGCTTGATGGTCGGCTGGTATTTGCTGCTCTGGGGCTTCTTCACCCTCGCTATGTTCATCGGCACTCTGGCGCTCAACCGCACGCTGCAATTGATTTTTGGCGTGCTGACCATCACCTTCCTGCTGCTCGCCCTTGGCCCGCTGCTCGGCAGCCCGCAATTGTCGGTCTTCGGCGGCTATTTCGGCCTGCTTACGGCGATCCTTGCGTTTTATCTCGGCGCGGCCGAAATCGCAAACGGTACGCATGGCAGGACGATCCTGCCGATCGGCGCAAGAGTCTGAGCCGACGCGTGTGGGGCTGGTGCGATTGCGCCAGTCTTGCGGGCGGTTGGGTTAAGGACGTTCTGCTTTTTTGAAAAAAAGCAGCAAAAAACTTTTCTTAATTTGGTGCTGGGGCGTTTTTGCCCCGACGGACCCGTGAAATCGAAAGTTTTTTTGCTGCTTTTTTTACAAAAAAAGCAGTGCTTCCTCACCCGACCGCCTTTAGCGCTCCATCCAGATCATCGATCAGATCGGCAACATCTTCGAGGCCGATCGAAAACCGGATAATTCCTTCGGTGATGCCCAGTACCGCCCGATCCGCCGGCGCTATCTTGGAATGCGTCGTCGTCGCCGGATGCGTCATCATCGATTTCGAATCGCCGAGATTGTTCGAGATCACGACCAGTTCGAGCGCGTTGAGGAACCGGAACGCCGCCGCCTGGCCGCCCTTCAACGCAAACGTCACCAGGGTGCCGCCTTCGCTCATCTGCGCCCGCGCCAGTGCCGCTTGCGGATGATCCGGCCGGAACGGGTACAGCACCCGCTCGATCGCGGCCTGCCCGGCCAGATGATCCGCAATCGCGGCCGCCGAGCGGCATGATTGCGCCACCCGTAGCGCCATGGTCTCCAGCCCCTTCAGAATGACCCATGCATTGAACGGCGACATCGCCGGTCCGGTATTGCGGGTGAAGGGTTGCAGCGTGTTTTCGATCCACTCCTTCCGCCCCAGCACGGCGCCGCCGAGCACGCGGCCCTGGCCGTCCATATGCTTGGTCGCGGAATACACGACGACATCGGCACCGAATTTGAGCGGGCGTTGCAGCAGCGGGGTCGCGAACACGTTGTCCACGACCACAATCGCCCCGGCGGCATGCGCAAGGTCGCACACGGCGCGCATATCGATAATGTCGAGCATCGGGTTGGACGGTGTTTCGAGCAGCACCAGCGCGGTCTTGTGCACCAGCGCCGCCGCCCAAGCGGCCAGGTCCCCGCCGTCGACGAACACCGCCTCGATGCCATAGCGCGGCAACAGCGTGGACACGATCCAGTGGCACGAGCCGAATAGCGCGCGCGACGCGACAACCCGATCGCCGGTTTTCAAATGACACAACATGGCCGCATGCACCGCGGCCATCCCGGTCGCGGTCGCCCGGCAGGCCTCCGCCCCCTCGATCGCCGCAAGCCGTGATTCCAGCATCGAGACGGTCGGGTTGCCGAATCGCGAATACTGATAGTGCGAGACCTCGCCCTTGAACGTTGCTTCGGCCTGCTCGGCATTATCATAGACAAAGCCGGAGGTCAGGAACAACGCTTCGGCGTTCTCCGCAAAATTGGACCGGATCTGGCCGGCGTGCACGAGGGTGGTGGCGGGGCGATAAGATCGTTTGGTCATGCAACGCCTATATCCCAGTTCTCATCTGCCGCAAAAATTGTTGGCCAATGCGCGCATGTTAATCGGAAATTCACTTCTTGTTGCTATCCCGTTCCCATGCAACGTCCACCCCGCCTTGCCATGATGACACTGCCCACGTTGGACCACTTCACGGCGGACATTCTGGCGCGTCTCCCTGCGGCATCAGGCTGGGAGGTCCAGAAGTTCATGGTCACGAGCCCCGTCACCCTCGCCGCCGCCCTGGAGTGGACGAACCAGCCCGAAACGGATGCGCTCTGGTTCGAGTTCTGTTGGCCCCCCTTCCCGGCCATGATCGATGCGATCGACTTTAATGGCCGCCGCGTCATCGTCCGCGTCCACCGCATCGAAGCGGTCGAAACGCCTTACGTCGCCAACACCGCATGGGCCAAGGTCGACGATGTTATCGTCGTCAGTCCGGACATGCGCGAGCGTGTCCTCGCCGCCGCACCCGAAATCACGGTCACGAGCCGCATCCACATAATTCTCAACGGTGTCGACTCCGCCAGATTCACCCCAAACCAGAGTTGGAACCAATTTCGCCTCGGCTGGTGCGGGCTGATGAACCTACGCAAAAACCCAACACTCGCGTTGCATATCCTATGGAAGCTACGTCAGCGCGACGAGCGCTATCACCTGACTTTGTGTGGCATGGGCGACGAGGCTCTGGCGTCCGAGAGCTTCCTGCACCTCGCTGAAAACCTAGACCTGCTGCGCGCGATCACGTGGGATGGCCGCGTTTCCCAAGCGGACATGCCCGCCTGGCATGCCAGCAACGGCGTCCTGGTGCACACCAGCCTGCATGAGAGCTTCGGCTATGCGATTGCCGAGGCCGCGCTGAGCGGCTGCGACATCGCCATTGCCAGCCATCCCGGTGCCGATACGATTTGGCCCGCCGAAACGCTCTTCCACACGATCGACGATGCGGTAGCCCTCATACAAAACGCCCGGCCCAACCGCTGGCGCGACTACGTTCAACACCGTTTCTGCCTGGACCATCAAATAACGGACATCAGTCGCCTCCTGCAATTCAATTCCCAAGCCGCGTTATCCCAATGATCGGCCCTCAAAACTCGTCTTCAAAAAACAATTCTCTCATGAAAAACCCCGATATATCGATCATCCCGTGCCTATCCGGTTAAGTCAGACACCCACTACATGTGGGGTGGACCCATGCTCCCGAATAAAGCTGGGCATAGGTTGGCGCCTCGGCGCCGCCCG
>NZ_NCJX01000073.1:0-12930 GCF_002282635.1 Acidiphilium sp. 34-64-41
TCGATGATCGCAATCAAACGGAATCCATGATCGCGATCCACCGGAATCGATGATCGCGATCAAACGGAATCAGTGATCGCGATCCACCGGAACGCGCAGCAGCGCCCTCCCCTTGCCTAAAACTAATGGATTTTAAAGGCTCCGCCTTTAACGGGGTCCAGGGGCAGAGCCCCTGGCCTTGCTTGCCCTCCCTCACCTCACTCCACGGTCCCGCGCCGGATGATATCCGCGCCGAATTTGGCGCGGATTGTGTCCATGGCTTGTTGCCGTGCGGCGCGGCGCGGGCTTTCCTGGTCCATCAGGTCGCCGTGGTCGGCGAGGTTGGCGGGCACGAGCCGGGCCGCGCCGATGCCGATCAGCCGGAATGCGGGTCCGGCGGCTTGGTGCACTATGGGTTTGGCGGCTTCGAATATGGTTTCCGGCAGTTGGGTGGGGGCGGTCAGGCGGATGGCGTGGGTGTGGGTTTCGAAGCGGGCGGTTTTGAGTTTCAGGACGAGTGCGGCGGCGGCGAATTGTTCCGCGCGGAGGCGCCGGCCGAGTTTTTCGCAGAGTGGCCAGAGGGCGCGGCCGAGCAGGACGGGGTCGGTGATGTCGTGTGCGAAGGTGGTTTCGGCGCTGATCGATTTGGTTTCGCGCACCGGGTTGACCCGGCGGTTGTCTTCGCCACGCGCGCGGGCGACCAGGGATGGACCGTCGTCGCCCAGGCGCTGCCGCGCGGTTCGTGGGTCGAGCGCGGCTAGCTGGCCGATGCGGGTCATGCCCAGGCCGGCCAGTTTGCGGACCAGGGCGGGGCCGATGCCGGGCAGCGTGCCGAGCGGTTCGGGGGCGAGCACGGCGGCGGTATCGGCGCCCAGTATGGCGAAGCCGCGCGGCTTGTCGCGTTCGGCGGCGAGTTTCGCGCGCAGGCGGTTGGCGGCCAGCCCGATCGACACGGTGACGCCGACGTTGGTCTCGACATCGCGAGCCAACCGGCTGAGTACGGCGGCGGGTGGCGCGCCGTGCAGCGCTTCGGTGCCGGCGAGGTCGAGGGCGGCTTCATCGATCGAGAGCGGCTGCACCAGCGGCGTCAGGCTTTGCATCATATCGCGAATTTCGCGCGCCACGGCGCCGTATTTGGACAGGTCGGGGTGGATCACGGTGGCATCCGGGCAGAGTTTCAATGCCTTGAACATCGGCATCGCCGACCGCACGCCGGACAGGCGCGCAACGTAGCAGCACGCCGCGACGACCCCACGGGTGCCGCCGCCGACGATCACGGGCCGGTCGCGCAATTCGGGACGGTCGCGTTTTTCGACGCTGGCGAAAAACGCATCGCAATCGATATGCGCGATCGCCAGCGTGCCAAGCTCGGCATGGCTGATCAAGCGCCGCCCGCCGCACTGGGGGCACGCGCCACTGAGCTCGGCGCCGGGTTGGATCAACACGGCATCGCAATCGCGGCAGAGCGTGGGCATCGGTGCCGAGGGTAAGCCAAGTCGTTGGGCTCGTTAATGGGCGGAAATCGTCTTGCCGCTGGTCCGAGGAAGAAAAAGGCTTCTTTTATGTAAAAAAGAAGCAAAAAACTTTTTTGATTTGGGTGATCGGTGCTTATGCTGGGCTCAGGAGTGATCCTTGGTGGTTGCGACCTGGCTCATTTCCGGCGTCCGGGCCTGGCGCACCAGCCAGCGGAGGTCGCGATAGCCCATTGCGCCTGGAATTCGGCTCTGTCCGACATAGACCATCGGCACTTCGTCGATCCCGAGTGCTGCACCGCGCTGCAAGGATGCATCAACCGCGCGGATGGTTGCAGGGCGCGTCATGTCGCGCATGAAACGGGGCACATCCATCCCCAGCTGTGCGGCATCCGCCTTGAGCAATGCCAAGGTCGGCAAGGGGGCCTGGCTCATCAATAGGGTGTGCATCGCATCGAACCGCCCCTGGAGCCGCGCCGCCACCAGCGCCTGAGCGCCGAGCTTGCTCTGCCAGCCCAGAATGGGCACGTCGATCGGCACGTAGCGGATCTGCTTGTTACGCGCGATCAACCGCTCGATCCGCCGGTTCATCGCGCGGCAGGGGGCGCAAGACGTATCGTAGAAATCGACGATGGTGATCGACCCGTCCGGGTTGCCGAGCACCACATCCCCCGGCCGGACCAGACTTGCCGCGGAAACCACCCCGGCGTCCGGTGACGCCGCCGTCGCGCCGCCAATAACGCCCATCACCGCCACCGCGACTGCCGCCAGCCACCGTTGAGCTCGCATGACCAATCTCCAATAAACCGTCTATCATCATCCGAAATGACAACATGTCCCAGTTTTTGGTGATTGTCTCTATAAACTTATTTAATATCTCTGCGTGAGTAACTAAACATGATCACGCGTTCTGGTGGTACTCCTCCGAGGTGAACAACTCGTTAACGCGTCCGGAAATTGTTTAACTTGACCTAAGCGGCAATCGGCTCAACCATCCGGCAAGGAGGACCATCATCATGAACGTCACCACCCGCATTGCGCCCGCAGCCAGCCCGCATCCCGGCGTCAGCGCCGAGGAGTGGCAGGTCCGTTGCGATCTGGCCGCGCTCTATCGGCTTGTCGCGCATTTCAAGATGACCGATTTCATCTACACCCATATCAGTGCCCGCCTGCCCGGCCCCGATCATCATTTTCTGATCAACGACTACGGCACGATGTTCCATGAGATGCGCGCCTCCGACCTCGTGAAAATCGACCTCGAGGGCAATCGCATCGAAACCCCTGGCATCACGGCGGCCAAGGTCAATCAGGCGGGCTTCACCATCCACTCCGCCATCCATATGGCGCGGCCCGACCTGATGGCGGTGATTCACACCCACACCGCCGCCGGCATTGCGGTTGCGGCGCAGGAACAGGGGCTGTTGCCGATCAGCCAGCATGCCATGAAATTCTATGGCTGCCTGTCCTATCACGGCTATGAGGGCATCGCGCTCGACCTTGATGAGCGGGACCGCATCGTGGCCGATCTTGGTCAGAACAAGGCGATGATCCTGCGCAACCACGGCCTGCTGGTCGGCGGACGCACCATCCCCGAGGCTTTCCACGAAATCTATTTCCTCGAACGCGCCTGTCAGGCGCAGGTGGCCGCGCTGTCCGGCGGTGCCAAGCTGGTGATTCCGCCGCGCGAGGTTTGCGAACACACCGCCGCGCAATTCAGCCGCGATACCGATAACCGCATGGCGCATTACGAAATGGCCTGGCAATCCGCCCTGCGCCTGATCGAGGCCGATGGTGCGTATCGCACCTGAATAAAATACACGGCCGCGCTTGCGCGGGTCAGCCGGGGAAGACCACGGTTTTGCTGCCGCTGATGAAGACGCGCCGTTCGACGTGAAACAGGACGGCGCGGGCCAGCACACGGCGTTCGATGTCACGGCCTTTGCGGACCAGGACTTCGGGTGTGTCACCGTGGGAGATGCGTTCGACGTCCTGTTCGATGATCGGGCCTTCATCGAGCGCGGTGGTGACGTAGTGCGCGGTGGCGCCGATCAGTTTGACGCCGCGCGCATAGGCCTGGTGGTAGGGTTTGGCGCCTTTGAAGCCGGGCAGGAACGAGTGGTGGATATTGATGCAGCGGCCCGCGAGTTTGGCGACCAGCGCGTCTGACAGCACCTGCATGTAGCGGGCGAGGATGACGAGTTCGGCGCCGGATTCGCGCACCAGGCGCCAGATTTCGCCTTCCTGTTCCATTTTGGTGTCCGGCGTGATCGGCAGATGGTGGAACGGAATGCCATCGAGGTCGAGATGTTCGTAGGTGCTGCGTTCGTGGTTGGCGATGATGCCGGCGATGTCCATCGGCAGTTCGCCGGTGCGTTGGCGGTAGAGCAGATCGACCAGGCAATGATCGAAGCGCGACACCAGGATCATGGCGCGGGGGCGGTGCGTGGGGTCGGTGATCGCCCAATTCATGCCGAACTGGGTCGCTATGGGGGTGAAATCGGCCGGCGGCAGGGTGGTGCCTGCGTCGAGCGGGGCGAAGACGACGCGCATGAAGAACTGGCCGCTGGCGCGATCGTCGAATTGTTGGGCTTCGCGGATGTCCAGTCCGTGTTCGTAGAGGAAATTGCCGACCGCGCCGACGATGCCGGGGCGGTTGTGGCAGGACAGGGTCAGGATGGCGGTGGTCATGGGTCGGCATCGCTCCGTGGTTCGGTTGACGCGATGCTGGCAGATTTAGGACGATTGCGTGAGAGGGCAGCACCGTCTTTTTTGTGAGTGGCCAAATACCCGCAAAAGACCCGTGGCCCAAATTAGAAAAAGTTTTTTGCTTCTTTTTTTCAAAAAAGAAGCCCTACCCTTCCTTGCCCCGCCAAGCGCGGCGTGATCGAACCAGGGCATGACCATCACAGCGCGGGCGTCTCTAGCAGGTGTAATTGGCTGGCCGGTGGCGCATTCGCGTTCGCCGTTGCTGCATGGCACCTGGCTGAAGCGGCATGGGATCGATGGGGCATATCTGCCGCTGCCGATCCGGCCGGAGGATTTTGCCGTGTGTGTGGCGGCTTTGGCGCGGATGGGGTTTGTCGGCGCGAATGTGACGATTCCGCACAAGGAGGCGGCGTTTGCCTTGTGCGATGAGGTGGCACCCAGCGCGCGTCGGGCCGGCGCGGTGAACACGCTGGTGTTTCGCGACGGGCGGATGGTCGGTTCCAACACCGACGGGGTGGGGTTCATGGCCAATCTGCGGGCGCATGGGGTTGATCCGGCGGCGGGACCTGCGCTGGTGCTGGGGGCGGGCGGCGCGGCGCGGGCGATCGGCGCGGCGCTGCTCGATGCCGGGGTGGTCGTGCATTTCTGCAATCGGACCGAGGACCGGGCGGCGCGGCTTGCGGCGGGGATCGGCGGCGGTGTGATCGGGTGGGAGGATCGGGCGGCGGCGCTCGGCGATCATGCGCTGGTGATCAACACGACATCGCTCGGGATGGCGGGGCATCAGTCGCTCACGCTCGATCTGGCGCGGGCGCCTGCGGGTCTGGCGGTGGCGGATATTGTGTATGTGCCGCTGGAAACGCCGTTGCTGGCGGCTGCGCGGGCGCGCGGGCTGCGGGCGGTGGAGGGGTTGGGGATGCTGCTGCATCAGGCGGTGCCGGGGTTTGCCGCGTGGTTCGGGGTGACGCCGGTGGTGGATGAGGCGCTGTATCGCGTGGTCGCGGGCGATTTGCTGACGTGAGGATCATTGGCCTGACCGGCGGGATCGGGATGGGCAAATCGACGGTGGCTTCGATGTTTCGCCGCCGTGGTGTGCCGGTGTTCGATGCGGATGCGGTGGTGCGGCGATTGCAGGCGCCGGGTGGTGCGGCGCTCCCGGCGATTGCGGCGGCGTTTCCCGGCGTGGTGCGCGGGGACGTGCTGGATCGGGCGGCGTTGCGGGCGGTGGTGCTGGCCGATGGCGCGGCGCGGCGGCGGCTGGAGGCGATCATGCACCGGATGGTGCGGCGCGCGGAGGGGCGGTTTCTGGCCCAGGCGCGGCGCCGGCGGGTGCGGGCGGTGGTGCTGGATATTCCGTTGCTGTTCGAGACCGGTGGTGAGCGGCGGGTTGATGTCGCGGTGACGGTTTCGGCCCCGCGATCGGTCCAGGTGGCGCGGGTGCGGCGGCGCGGGCTGGCCGAGGCGGAGATTGCACGGATCATTGGCCTGCAGATGCCGGATGCCGAGAAGCGGCGGCGGGCGGAGGTGGTGATTTTTACCGGTTTGTCGCGCGGGGCGACGGTGCGGGCGGTGCAGCGGTTTATTGCACGGCAGTTTATCGCGTAGCCGTTTTCTGGCCGAGGATGAAGCTGATGCCGCCGGTGAACAGGGCGGATACCGCGGTCTGGCCCCAATGGCGCGACGAGGCGCTGGCGGTGGGATCGAGAAAGCCTTCGTAGATGGCGAGCAGGCCGAGCAGGATGATCGAGCCGAAGATCAGCAGGAACACCAGCCAGTCCTTGCGGCGGCGCAAAGCGGCGTCTTCGGGAGGTTCCGGCGGTCGAACCATGATTTCAGCCGCGAGACGCCCGGAAAAATCGATTTCCTGCGGCGGCATGGATCAGAGCAGGCCGACGAACTCGGTTTCGAGTTTGTTCCGGTCGGAGGCGATGCCGATATGCTTGGACTCGCGCTTGGCTTGATGCGCGACTTCCATCAACGCGATGGCCTGGCGGATCACATCGGTCTTGGTGGCGCCGGCGGAGGCGGCGATGGTATCGAGCCGGTCGTTCAACTCGGGTGAGACCAGCAGGTTCAGACGTACTTTCTCGGCCATGGTGGATCTCCTATGGGGTTTTTATATGTATAATCAGGTGATGTTTATGTCAATAATATATGTATAATCGACGTCGATCGTGCTGGTTGAACCGGAGTCCATGCCGGCGCAAGACTCGCTTATGACGCGCTCAATTCTGTTCGACACCGAGACCACCGGCCTCGATCCGCTGCACGGGGATCGGGTGATCGAGGTTGCGGCGATCGAGTTGCACAACGATCTGCCGACCAATCGTACGTTTCACCGCCTGATCGATCCCGAGCGCGATATTCCGGGCGATGCCAGCCGGATTCACGGCATCACCAACGCCGATGTGGCGGGCAAGCCGAAATTTTCCGAGATCGCCCCCGATCTGCTGGCGTTTTTCGGCAATGATCCGCTGGTCGCGCATAATGCCGCGTTCGATTTCGGGTTCCTCGATGCCGAGTTCGGCCGAATCGGGCGGCCGCCGCTGGACCGGGGCCGGATGATCGATACGCTGGTGCTGGCGAAAGCGCGGTTTCCCGGCATGCCGAACAGCCTCGATGCGCTATGCCGGCGGTTCGAGATCGATCTGTCGGCGCGGACCACTCATAATGCGCTGCTCGACTGCAAATTGCTGGCGGAAGTCTACGTCGAACTCACCGGCGGGCGGCAGCGCGGCTTCGATCTCGCGGCCGATGCGGGGCTGACGCTGGTGGAATATCAGCACAGCGGCACGCGAACGGCGCGGTTGATGCCGGTGAGCGACGACGACCGCGCCGCGCATGACGCGTTCGTGGCGACGATCACGGACGCGGTCTGGCGGCGGGAATAAGGATTCTTTTCTTTCAAAAAGAACCCTTTCTTCATCTTTGTATGGCCCAGATGGCGAATGCATAATTGGTCGCCATCAATTTGAGCGCATCGAACCGTCCCGCGGCGCCCGCGTGTCCGGCATCCATGTCGATTTTCAGCATGATCGGCGCATCGCCGGTTGTGAAATCGCGCAGTTTGGCGACGAATTTGGCCGGCTCCCAATAGGTTACCCGCGGGTCGGACAGGCCGCCGGTCGCCAGCAGCGGCGGGTACGCGTACGGTCCGATGTTGTCATAGGGCGAATAGGCGGCAATCGTGTCGTAGGCGACCGGGTCGATCAGCGGGTTGCCCCATTCGGGCCATTCCGGCGGGGTGAGCGGCAGCGTATCGTCGGAAATCGTGTTGAGCACATCGACGAACGGGACCGCCGCGATCACGCCGGCCCACAGATCGGGGCGGAAATTATAGACCGCCCCCATCAACAACCCGCCGGCAGAACCGCCGTGGGCCACGATGCGGCCGGGTTTGGTATAGCCCTCGGCGATCAGATGGTCCGCCACCGCGATGAAATCGGTGAAACTGTTCATTTTCTTCGCACCACGGCCGTCGAGAAACCAATTCCAGCCCTTCTCGGTGCCGCCGCGGATATGCGCGATCACGTGGATCCAGCCGCGATCGACCAGGCTGAGGATGTTCGGCTGAAACCACGGGTCGATCGCGAAACCATACGAGCCATAGCCGTAGAGATGCACCGGCGCCGAACCATCGGTCGGCGTATCCCGGCGCAGCAGCACGGTGACCGGAATCGTCGCACCATCCGCCGCCGTTGCGGTCAGGCGGCGGGTTTCGTAGCGTGCCGGATCGTGGCCGGAGGGGATTTCCTGCGATTTGCGCAGGGTCCGCGCACCGCTCGGGATATCGTAGTCGAACCATTGGCGCGGCGTGGTCGGCGATGAATAGATGTACCCTATCGTCGCGGTATCGAACTCGTAGCCGGGATCGAGGCTGAGTACATAAGCCGCCTCGTCGACCGCAATGGCCGTTTCGGTGCCGGCACGCGTGCGAAGGATGATGCGGTTGTTCGCCTCGATCCGCTCGACCCGGATCAGATAATCCCGCAGAACCATGGCAGACACAATGAACCGGCCGGGCCGATGCGCCACGATGTCGCGCCACTGCGCCCGGCCCGGTGCGGCAAGCGGCGCTTCGACCAGCTTGAAATCGACCGCGCCATCGGCATTGGTGCGGATCACCAGCCGATCGGCCCAATCCTCGACCTCATAGCGCAGCCCCGGCGTGCGGGGCTCGATGACAACCGGCATCGCCGTCGGCTCATCGCCCGGAATCCGCCAGATCTCGCTGGTTTCCTGGTTGCCGCAGGTGATGAAAATGGAACCGCCGGACGCCGACGCCTCGACGCCGATGAAAAAACCCTCGTCCGGTTCCTCATAGACCAGAACATCTTCGGAATCGCCGATCGCGCGGCGGAAAATCCGGGTCGGCCGGCCATTGTCGTCGCGGAACGTCCAAAACAGATAGCGCGAACAGGGTGACCACGCGAAATCGCCCGAACAGGATTCGATCACGCCAGGCAACAGCGCGCCGGTTGCCAGAGATTTGACCCGGACCTGATACACTTCCGAGCCCTGAGCATCCTCGGCATAGGCGAACCAGGCATGATCCGGACTGTGCCGCGCACCGATCACCCGATAATACGCATGGCCCTTCGCCTGCGCATCGGCATCGAGCAGGATCGCCTCAGCACCGCCGGCCCGCGGCGTGCGGACATAGATCGGATGCTCCGCACCTGGATCATACCGCCGATAATAAGCGAACGGACCATCCGGCTTCGGGACCGATGCATCATCCTGCTTGATCCGCGCCTTCATTTCGGCTCGCAATTCTTCCTGCAAGCCCTCGGTGCCGGCCAGCACACCAGCGGTGTACGCGTTTTCCGCCAATAAATGCGCACGGATATCCGGCCGCAACACGGCAGGGTCGCGCAACACCGCCTGCCAGTTGTCGTCCTTCATCCAGGCATAATCATCGGTCCGCACGCGGCCGAGCTGCTCGATGCGCTTCGGGTGCCGCGCCGCGACCGGCGGCACAATGGAGAGCATGACATGATCGTTCATCGCAATTTCCTCAAAAACCCGCACCATCATCACCGGGGGGACACGACCCAATCCGGCCGCCCTTTGTCCACGAGATCACTTGAAAGCGATAGAGGCGTCCAACATGTATCGATCCGCTATACGGAGCGCCTGACCGACGCCGGGGTCGTGCGCTGGGTCGGCAGCGTCGATTATTGCTACGGTAATGCCCTCGCAGCGACGATCAACGGCCATTCCAAAGCGCAGGTGATCCGCCGACGCCGCCCCGAGCCGATCGGAAGTATCCCGCCCGACGAGGCCGAAATGCGATACCATGAACAAATGAACGAACTGGCTATGCTGGCGAGCCGCAGGCGATCTGGGCTACGAGCGCGTACTCGATCGCGTCACCATGCCGAACTCCCGATCCGAAACCGGCTCGGCGTGACGGCGGACAGCGGATGCCGGGAGATCGATCGCCAGCCTGCAGCCGCCTGCGAAATCCCGCGTCACGCGATTTTCGGTTGCGTTGCCGGTCGCTGGGGCGGTCCGCGCCAAATGGTTCAACAGGGAGGAGCACCCGACGGGCTGATCAACTCATCCGACGTCGATGGTATAGGCATGACCTCGACGATGACTGCATATGCTCGCGAAACAAATGAAGGCCAATTCCCATGACGGACATTGCTCCTGCCATAAGCCCGGACATCGATCTCGTCGAAATGACTCTGGCTGATGCGGCTGCAGCTTTCGCCCGCGGTGTCACCGCCGAGACGCTGGCGGCCGGATTTCTGGAGCGGATCGCAACCTACAATCCCCATTACAACGCCATCATTGTGATGAACCCGCACGCGCTCGATGACGCCCGTGCGATCGATCGACGCCGCGCCAGCGGCGAGGCGCTGGGTCCACTTGCCGGCGTTCCGGTGGTGGTCAAGGACACCATGGACATGAGGGGGCTTCCCACCACGGCGGGCTGGCGTTTCCTGAGCGCCCAGGCCGGTGGTGTCGATCTCATTCCCGAGACCGACTCTCCCGCGGTCGCGCGGATGCGGGAAGCCGGCTGCGTCATCCTCGGCAAGACCAACGTGCCAATCCTGAGCGCGACGGGGAGCCATGCCAACGACAGCTGGGCGGGTCCCACATTGAACGCCGCGATGCCCGACCGCCTGCCCGGTGGCAGCAGCGCAGGCACCGCGACTGCCGTGGGTGCGAGCCTTGCCGTTCTGGGTCTTGCGGAGGAGACCGGTGGTTCGATCCAGAATCCCGCATCCGCGCAGGGGCTGGTCGGCATCAAACCGACTTTCGGGCTGGTCCCGAATGCCGGCGTCGTGCCGCTGGCGGGCAGCACACGGGACGTGATCGGGCCGATCACCCGCTGCGTGCGCGATGCGGCTCTGACGCTCGATGTTCTGGCCGGCTATACTGCCGCCGACCCGAAGACCGTTGCCGGCATCGGTCATCGGCCAAAAGGCGGCTATACCTCGAAGCTCGATCCGAAAGCGCTCGCGGGAAAGCGCCTCGGGCTGTATGGGCCAGGCTGGCGTGACCGGGCGCTTTCAGAGGATTGCACGCAATTATACCGTCGCGCCGTCCAGGAGATCGAAGCGCGTGGGGCAACCCTCGTCGCTGATCCCTTCGCGGGCTCCGGCTTCGCCGCGATCGGCCGGCCGGTCAGTGGGCTCGACCATTACGATGCGCGCGGCATGGAGAGCGTGGCCTATGATCTGCAACTCTACCTGCAGCGACTCGGCCCGTCGGCTGCCCTGCGCACCTTCGCCGAATTCGCGGCTGCCACGGCGGCGGAGGACGCGTTCGGACCCGGTGGCGTGCTGCATATGATGCACCAGTTACCGCAATTCGCGGCCTGCCTCGCGAACCCGGAAACGCCACCGGACTTGTCTGATTTCCTCGCCGCGCGCGAGGCCTATCTCGCTATATTCGCCGAAGTGATGGCGCGGGCACGCCTCGACGCCTTGGTGTTTCCCCAGATGAGCGATGAATTGCCCGCTCTGCACGGCGCGGCAACCATCCATGAAACGACCGTGTGCGAGATCAACATCGCGGGCCTACCCGGCGTTACGGTCCCGGCGGGCGCCTATCCGTCCGGCGCACCGTTCAACCTGATTTTCGTCGGCCCGCTATGGAGCGAAGCCGACCTGCTCGCGCTCGCCTATGACTACGAAACAGCGACCCACCACCGATCGACTCCGGTTCTTTCAACAAACTGACTTGCGCCGCGGCTACCGGGCGGGGTCATGCAGGCCCGGCCCAGGGCGTATCGGTCAACTCTGAACATCGAGTGGAGGGTTTTTTCGCCCAAAGGCAACGAGATCGAGGTCGCCCACATGCAGAATACGTGGCTGCTGGTCTTCCCCTCGATCCGGGGCCATCCGGCCGATTTGGCCTTGATCGACGATGCGCTGAAGTGGTCGACCGCCAATGGCGGTCAGCGCAGGACCGGATACATCATCCGTGACGTCACCGCCTAAACCACCGCGCCGACGCCGACGCCGCCGATCGCCATCGCGCTCAGCCCGGCGACGTTCCACCCGCCGCTCGCGACATAGGCGCCGTCGTAGCGATAGAACGCCGCGACGTCGTATTGCCGCTGCCGCACCAGGAAAAAATCGGCGAGCATGATGCCAGTGACCGGCCCGAGCAGCCCGCCGATCGCGCCCAGCACCTGGAAAATACTGTTCGCGTTCTTGAACCAAAGCCATGGTGCGAACAGCAGCCCGATCACCAGCAGCACCATGCCGGCGCGGGCGAAATTGAGCTGGCGCGGAAACAGGTTGATCAGGTCAGAGCAGGCCGGCATGATGTTGGCCGCGACGTTGACCGACAGCGTCGCGATGATGATCGTCACGCCGCCCAGCACCAGAATATACGGGTTGTGGATCGCCATTAGCAGATCGACTGGATTCCAGATCGGCTTGCCGAACGCCAGCACCGTGGCCGAGGTCACGATCACGCTCATCAGGGTGAATACCACCGCGGTGATCGGCAGGCCGATCAACTGCCCGAGCGCCTGATCGCGCTCGGACCGCACGAAGCGCGACAGGTCGGGGATGTTGACGGCAAAGGTCGACCACACGCCGATCAGCCCGGTCACGCCGCTGGCGAAGACCAGAAATCCCTTCATCCCGCTGAGATGCGAAGGCTCGGCGAACAACGGGCCGAGCCCGTGGCCGATTTTCAAGCCCCAGATCGTCGCGATCGCCCCGATCGCCCCGACCAGAATCACCAGCGGCCCAGCCACGAGTTCGAAATTGCGGATCCGGTGCACGCCATGCGTCACGATCCAGCCATGCAGGACCCAGAACAGCCCGAACGAGGAGCGGATCAGCACACAAAACGGCAGGCCATACCGCGTGCCGGACACCGCGTTGAACTACATCGCGAAAAACAGGAACATGTAGGCGATCGCCGTCGCGCCCAGCGCCTGCCAGGCGTTCATGCCCAGCGCCATCAGCCCGGCGGCGGTTTCATAGGCCACCACATTGTGCAGCATGCCCATCCAAACGGTTATAACCTTTTCCGCTTAATTTTCACGGATAGACTTGGGGCAATCCCACTGCCGCCAACTTCTACAACGCGAAACGCCAAGTGAAGGTGCGGGATCAATAGATAGTCGGCACGTCGCCACCGCCTCGAAAACATGCAAGTCCTTCAAAGTTGCACTTATAGCCGAACTCTGAGAACCGCATTTACTCATCGGTCGGTAATTAAGACGACATTTTGCTAGTCGTATGTTTGCGGGGGTGATATAATTCCGGCATGAAACGGGACGGTCGCAGATTTGATC
>NZ_NCJX01000074.1:0-14313 GCF_002282635.1 Acidiphilium sp. 34-64-41
CGCCGCCCCGAACCGCCATCTCGTCCCCCGTCAATCCTAAAATCATGGAGAATCAGAGCCGGTTCGAAAGGGCAAGTGAAATGTGTGAATGCCGTAGGCTATCGGGGTAGGGGAGGGGAGAGACGCCCGGAACAGACCTTTGATCCGGACGGGCAATACCACGAACGACGAACGTGGTCCGATCACGATGTGGATGGATAATCAGTCTTGACCTCCGACCGATCAGACCTTCGCATGGAGGAATGGATCAGCATTCCGGCGGATCTCTTCCAGAAAAGGCCGCTGTAGCCGCGCCCGCCTGCTCTGGTGCGAAGTTCAAGAATCACACCATTTAGGAGCAAGACTTTGCATCCATATGATCCATCAGCCCGTAGTGATAGCTGAGACCAGAGTGAAATTTACCAGGATACTGTTGCGATCTATCAGGGGAATAGGGAAATGGGTAAAGAAAATATCAGCAGGGACGGACGTTCGCTTTTGCCATTCGGCATCCTGGGATGCGTCGCCGGCTTGGGCCTGTTCGCTACGATCTGCCTATCGCCTTGGGCGTATGCTCAGAACGCGCTGTTCGCCCCCGGTCGGCTGGCGGCTACCGGGGGAATCACGGATGTAGATGGATCGGCGGGCGGCGGTATTAATCCCTGGGCCGTCATCGCTGGTTACGGCACCAACGACCAGATCGGCGGCAGTGCTGCCTATACCCACGTCGGCCTGCCGAATTACGGCCTGAACGATTTCGGGGGGGCCATCGGCTTCTTCGATCGAGTGGAAATCTCCTACGCCCACCAGCAGTTCAATCTCGGCAGTACCGGCGGCGCGCTCGACGGTGCCATCGCCGGATTCTTCGGCGCCCCGATCTCTGCCCTGCCGTCCCAACTCCAGTTTGGTAACAACTACGCCTTCAAGCAGGATATATTCGGTGCTAAAGTGAGGCTGCTCGGCGATATTGTATATGATCAGAACACGCCGTTGCCCGAAATCTCGGTAGGCTTTCACTTCCGGCACAACGAGAATGACGGCACGATCCGTGCCATCGGCGCACGCCCGAACGGCGTCGATTTTTATGTCGCTGCCAGCAAGTTGTTCATCAATGGCCTTTTCAACCGCTACAGCTTTGTGGATTTCACCCTCTCGGTCACCGACGCAAACCAGGACGGTCTGCTCGGCTTCGGTGGTCTCGCCCGAAATGGAAGTTATCAGCGCAACTACACTGTGGAACCAGCTTTCTCCATCGCCCAGTTCATCACTCGTCGTCTTGCCGTGGGCTATGAGTTCCGCGCCATGCCGCAGAACCAGCTAGTAGGTTACAATGCGCTCGGCGACGCGGTCAGCAAGACCGATCCCTGGCAGGACGTGTTTGCCGCCCTATTCATCAACAAGCACCTATCACTGACCGCAGCCTACGCACACCTCGGTCGGATCGCTTCGGTGCCGAACCAAAATGGTTTCTATATCTCTCTTACATCAAGCTTCTGAAGGAATAGGTGAACCAGATATGACCAAATTACTTTCAGTATTTGCTGGCACCGCCCCGGCCCGTGCGGCGACTTCGCATTATCAGGAGTTTGGCGGAGGTCCAGGCATGAGCTCGATGGTGAACGATTTCGTCAATCGGGTAAAGGTCGATCCGCGGATCCGAACCTATTTCACACATACGAACATCCCCGCACTGAAAGCGGCGCTGACAAATCAATTCTGCAACCTCGAGGGTGGTGACTGTCCGTTCAACATGAACATGCATACCGTTCATCAGAGTCTCGGGGTAACCCAGGCGGCATTTAACGCCCTTGCGAATGACCTTACGATCACGATGGACAATCATCACATACCGATGGACGCGCAGAACAATCTGCTAGCCAAACTCGCCGCCATGGAACCGCAAGTTGTTACGAAATAGCTCACGCCCGGATTGACGGTACATTAGACGGACCATGTATCCCGCGGCAGTGCTCGTGAACTAGAAGACCAGGAAGGACGAGGCTGATGCAGTGGTTGCCTAAATAGTCCGTGCTGGTGGCAACGCCGGTCTCGCGGTGGGGTGACCGTTGATCGAGATCGATGCTGACCATTTGAATACTCAAACCGCGTTGAACATCGCTGGCGTGCTGTTCGTATCCAAGCATACGACCATGGCGTTCGGTGATGCGGGCGGTTCCATCATCAATATCAGCTCGATCGAAGGCGTTTCGCCGATACCAGGTGGGGCGGTGTATTGCGCGCGACCAAAGCTGCGGTGAACGCCATCACCGTCAGTCTGGCGGCTGAATTTGGAACGGAAAATCCGCGTCAACGCGGTTGCTCCTGGCCTGACGGTGACTGACCAGATGAAAGCAAAAGTTCAACTGCCGGCATCGAGCTGGTCGATAATCTGTCGTTTCTGATCCTCGTTCAGGCTCTCTGGGCGACCGAGCCGTTTGCCGGTGCTACGCGCCCGGCTCGGTCCAGCCTGGGTGCGTTCGACCAACAGGTCGCGCTCAAACTCGGCGACGGCCGCCATGACCTGCATGGTCATCCGGCCGGCCGAGCTGGTGAGGCCCACCCCGCCCAGGGCAAGGAAGTGAACCCGAACACCAATCGCGGCCAGAGCCGCGATCGTCGTGCGAACATCCATGGCGTTTCGATGGCTGTGGTCGAGCTGGGTGACGACGAGTACATCACCGGCTTCCAATCGATTGACCTGGCGGCGGAAAGCTGGCCGCTGTAGTGACGGCGCACTGCCTGAGTTGGTCTCGGTGATTATCCGGCTCGACAGGACGCCGAAGCCTGAGGCCTTCACCGTTGACAGTCACTCGTTTATAGACGAATGTTCGGTATGTTCGAGCTACGGCACTACCTGACGGCAGACGGTAAAGACCTGATCGATGAATGGCTGCGGCAACTTCGCGATGGTCAGGGCAAGGCAGCCATCATCCGCCGACTGAACCGGTTGGAACAAGGCAACTTTGGGGACTTCAAAGCGCTGCGCGATGGCGTGCACGAACTGCGGATCGACGTAGGGCCTGGCTATCGGATTTATTACGCTCGCGCAGGCAAGATCGTGATGTTGCTTTTGTGCGGAGGCACGAAACGGACACAGGACGCAGATATTGACCGCGCATGTGGCTATTGGCGTGACTGGCGGGACCGTGACGAGTGAACGAGTGTAAGGAGTGATGACGATGAAAGACCGAAGCCACGACGAGGCGATGGCCGAGCTATTCCGTGACGATCCTGTCACGGCCGCCGCGACGCTCGACGCCATTTTTGCAGATGGAGACCAGGGCGAACTGCTGGTGACGCTGCGGCAGATGGCGAAAGCCTTTGGCGGTGTGCAGGCGGTTGCCAAAGCGGCCGAGCTGAATCCGACTCAGCTTTACCGCACGTTGTCGGAGACGGGGAACCCGGAACTACGGAACCTGAACGCGGTTTTGCACGCTATGGGCATGCGTCTGGCCGTTGAACCGTTGAACCGGCCTGTGCCTCACGTTTGAAGGGCGGGACAGACCCGACCCGGGCCGGCACCCATGGAGCAGAGGAAGCTATGGAGACCAGATGCCGGGAGCCTACCTACGCGCGATCATCACTATTATCGCGCGTAGTGGAATTATTCGGGGGGCTATCGGGGTAGGGGAGGGGAGACGCCCCAAACAGCCCATTCATGGGTACCGGCTTTTGCGGCGACAATTCGCTATGCTGCTGTTCCGCTCATCCGCACAGGCCAATCCAGGGTAGCAGCGACGCAATGATTGGGCACATAACCGACTTATCCCTCGACAGGTAATCCTGCGGCCTTCCACTCAGGATATCCGTCTTCCAGCCGGTATGCTTCGATGCCGTGCAAGCGAAGCTTGGCGACCGCCTCGAATGAAAGAAGACAATATGGCCCTCGGCAATATGCGACCACCGCGTGACCCGTCGTGAGCCCCGCAAGCGCGGCATCGAGGCGATCGAGCTGGACGTTGATCGCACCTGGCAGGCGACCGAGCGCGAACTCATCCGCCGGGCGCACATCGAGCAGGGTCACGGTGCCGCCATGCAGCCGCTCGAGAAGCACCTCCCGCGACACCGCTTCGAGCCCATCCTTGGAGTGGAAATACGTCGTCATGATCCGCTCGATCTCGGCGACATTCCGCTCGCCCACCCGGCCCAACGCCGCGAGCAGGGCGATCACGTCGGTTTCGGAAATCAGGCTGTAGAACATCCGCTTGCCCGCACGCCGCGGTTCGGCGAGACGGGCGCGGCGCAATACCTGTAGATGTCGCGACGTATTTGCAACGGAGAGACCGATGCGGCCGGCAAGGTCTTCCACGCCGCGTTCGCCCTGGGCGATCAGTTCAAGAATTTCGAGACGATGCGGATGCCCAAGTGCCGCCGCGATCTCAGCCAGATGAGAGAAAACCCGCTGCTTCGGTCCATTGCTTGACATTAAGAACCATATATTCAATTAATATCGATAATAATAGGTTATTGGTAGGCATCGAACAAGGCGCGCGCCCGAGTCAACAAAATGCGCAGCCGCAATGGAGGAAATCACAATGATTCTGCGCCAGTTCCTGCACGCCGATCCGACCGCCGCATCCTATCTGCTCGGGTGCGTCGGCAAGGGTGCCGGCGTAGTCGTCGACCCTCTATTTCCGATCGAACCCTATCTCGATACCGCTGCAGCCGCCGGCACTCCGATACGCGTCGTGATTGATACGCATCTCCACGCCGATCATCGCTCAGCCGGTCGCGCGCTGGCCGAAGCGGCCGGTGCAGAATACGCGCTGCATGCATCAGCCAATGTCGGCTACGCCTGCAGACGCCTTGCCGATGGCGAAAGAATCGAACTCGGCAACGTGGTGCTCGATGTTCTGCATACGCCGGGGCACACACCGGAGCACCTGTGTCTTCTGGTCACCGACCGGACGCGTGCGGATGAGCCGTGGTGTCTCCTTGGCGGCCATACGCTCATGGTCGGCGATGTCGGTCGGACGGAGCTCGCGGCCGATGCAGCGACCGGCGCGCGTGACCTGTTCGCCAGCCTGGTCCGGCTGAAGGCGCTGCCCGACCACGTCGAAGTCCTGCCCGGCGCCCTGGCCGGCTCGGTTTGCGGCCGGGGCCTGTCCGGCAAACCCGGCTCGACCATCGGCTTTGAGCGGCGGCACAATGCCGCGTTGCAGATCGACGATCCGGACACGTTCGTCGCGTTCATGCTCCAGAACATCCCTCCCGCACCGCCCCAGGCTGTCGAGCTGCGCGCCTGGAATGCCGGGACACCGCCGAAGCGTGCGGCCTGACCCCGGTGGTCGTGCCTGTCGCCTCGCGGTTGGAACGCGGCATCGCCGCCAATCGCGGCCAGTTCGCCCTGCAGGCGTTGCAGGTTTTTTTCGTCGGCCTGGTGATCGGCATGGAGCGCGCTGTGCTGCCCGACGTGGCGCGGGATTTCGGGGTGGCGCCGGGGGCGTTCCTATTCCTCGCGAGTTTCGTTCTGTCATTCGGGCTGGTGAAGGGTGCGCTCAATCTTGTCGCCGGCGGGCTTGCCGACCGGTTCGGCCGCAAGCCGGTGCTGGTCGCCGGCTGGATCGCGGCGATCCCGGTCCCATTGCTGATCTATGTCGCGCCGAACTGGTGGTGGATCGTCGTGGCCAACGTGTTCCTCGGCATCAGCCAGGGCTTCACCTGGACGATGACGGTGACCAGCCAGATCGACCTCGCTGGCAGCCATCAGCGCGGCCTTGCGGTTGGGATCAACGAGGCGACCGGCTATGTCGCCGTCGGCCTCGCCGGGTTCGGCGCTGCGGTACTGGCGCACGGCATTGGGGTGCGGCCGGCGCTGCTGGTTTTCGGCCTCGCGACCATCGTCGCGGCACTGGCGACGCTCGCCCGCGTGCGCGACACGCTTGCCTGGGTGAAGGCCGAGCATGCCGAGGCCCAGGGCCATGCACCGCCGGACCAAATAGAGGGTTTCGGCTCGATTTTCCTGCGCATCTCGTTCCGCGATCGGGCGGGGCGCGCGATCTGCCAGGGCGGCATCGTTAACAAGATCGCCGATACCCTGGTCTGGGTGATGTTCCCGGTATTCTTCAGGCGCCATGGCGCGGGTCTGGTGGAGATCGGCTGGCTGACCGGCATTTATGCGATGGTCTGGGGCCTCTCGCAGCTCTGGACGGGGCATCTCGGCGACCGGATCGGGCGGCGCAGGCCAGTCGTGGCCGGGTTCTTCCTGCTGGCGGTCGGCATAGCGCTCACCGCGATCGGGCGCGGCCCGATGCTCTGGCTGCCGGCTGCCGCGATCATGGGCGTCGGGATGGCGCTGCTCTATCCCAACCTGATCGCCGCGATGTCGGACCAGGCAGCCCCGTTGATCCGCGGCAAGGCACTCGGCACGTATCGCTACTGGCGCGACACCGGTTATGCGATCGGCGCTCTGCTGCTGGGGGCAGTGGCGCAGCTCGCACGTGCGCCGCTGCCGGCACTCTGGATTACGGCGGCACTGGTGGCCGGCTCCGGCCTATGGATCGCTCTTGCCTTGAAAAACAGCGCGAATCATGAAGGGTGATCGGCAGACGCAAAGGACCGATCGATGCTAGCGACCATCGTTCTGGTGCTGACCGCGCTGGCTTTCGCCTGGAGCATGGGCGCGCATTATACCGGTGCGTGCATGGGCATGCCCTATGCAACAAAATCGATCGCGCTGCGTCCCGCGCTCGGCCTGATGGCGGCGATGACGCTGATCGGTGCCGCGTTCCTGAGCCACAAGGTGTTGGTGCATGTCGGTCACGGTATTCTCACCGGCCAGTTGCTGGTAATTCCGGCAATCATCGTCATCGGCGTCGCCTTCCTGCTGACAACGGCGTTCACCCAGCTTCGCATCCCGACTTCGACCATTCAGATCCTGATATTTGCACTGGGCGGTGCCGGCCTGGCTCTGGGCCTCGGGATCAACTGGCTTGCGATCCTGCATCTCGTCGTGCTCTGGGTGCTGGCGCCGTTCATCGCGTGCGGCCTGGGGTTTTTGTTCACCAAACTGTTCGACCACGTACCCTGGTCCAATGCCAGCGAGTCGGCTCGGCTGATCGGTCAGGCGCTGGTCCTGGTAGGTGGGGTCGCTTCGCTGACCATGGGGGCCAACGATGTGTCGAACGCAACGGCCGTGTTCCTGACCGTGCATTTCTCCGGCCCGCTACTCGCCGGGCTGATCGGCGGCCTCGGTCTCGCGGTGGGGATATTAACGTGGGGGCGACCGATTCTGGAACGGGTCGCTGGCTTCGACGTGGTAAAAATGGACATGAAAATGGCGACCGCCGCGCAACTGGTGCAAGCGCTTGTGGTGCTGACCGCCGTGGCCTTCGGGTATTTCACCTCGATGAATCAAGCGCTGATCGGGGCAATGGCAGGCACCGGCCTGGCGCGCGGCCGCCAGACCATCGATCGCAAGGTGATGTTCGGCATCGGTCGCGGCTGGATCATTGGGCCGGGTGCGGGGTTTATTCTCGCTTATGTCGGTGCCTGGGTCTATCGCGCCATCCTCGGCGGATAAGGCTCAACAATCTGGAAGAAGGAGGTGTCTCATGAGTATGACAAAGCGCACCGCTCCACGACAATCGTATATGGTAATCGCAATCAGCGCGTTCGCCCTAAACGCGGGTTTCGGCGTGGCCTATGGAAGCCAATCTCGCCAGAAATCGAGCGATCTATGGACAGCGCAAGGCTATGCCCAAGCGGCGGTCCACGCCGGCACCGTCACCAAGGCTCATGCCGATCTTCAACGGACGCTCAACTGCCTGGTCGGCACGTCTGGCAACGGTTATGACAAGACAGTGCACGATCGTTGCTCGACCGACGGCATTCTCCCCGAATTTCCGCGATCGACGAAAACTCATATTGAGGCGCAAAAAGCTGCGCAAATCGTCGAGGTCGGACTGTCTGCCAGCGATCTCGGCATGGTGCACAGAACCGCCGGGGCGGTGCTGGGATTGCTGCACGGAAAAGGAGTCAAAGGCGAATATGACTGACGAGGCTCTGGGCAGCCGCGCCATGCGTGCCGACGCGATGGAGAGCGTAACCTGTGGCTACCTCTCGCTCGTCGTCGTCGGGCTGACCGTTCAGGCCATCACCGGTGCCTGGTGGATTGATGCCGTCACTTTGCTCGGCGTCGTATGGTTCCTGGTCCAGAAGGGCCGAGAAGCCTGGATCGGTGAATGCCACTGCTGAGCGCAATATCGTATGTTCCTGCGTCGTTCAGGTCTACCGTCCGTAAAATGCCTTCCGTGTCCACCCATTTTCTGTCACCGCATGTCGATCTCGCTCTGCGTGCAGTGTTGCCGCGCCTTGCACGCGGCCGTTCTGAAAAATTGGTGATGATCCGCACGGCGAGCGGAACGGCGAACATAGATCGCCTTGTCCTCCGTCTCTGGCGTTCTGATGTCCTGATTCCGATGCCCGATGGTGCTATGGCGCGGCTCTGGATCGGGACGATCGTCGCCGAGCGTGTCCAAACGCCGTTCTCAACATTGAATATCACGGAGGACGCGCGCAACCTGAATACACCGCTGCGCCAGCTTGCCGCAGCTCTGCCGGATGGCCGGATCGTCGGCGCCCACGCACGGCGGCCACGCCGTTTTGGAACGGAGATATTTTGCTAAGACAGAATACCGGCTTCCGAAGCATGACGTCTCCGCCGGTGCACAAACCGCAATGAGCGCTTTGCCATGAAAATCCTGATCGTCGAAGACGAAGCCAAGGCCGCGACCTATCTAAAGAAAGGGCTCGAGGAAAACGCCTTCAGCGTCGATGTCGCGGAAGATGGTGACGACGGCGCCCATCTCGCGCGCCAGGGCGGCTACGATCTGATCATTCTCGATGTCATGCTGCCGGGTCAGGACGGCTGGTCGTTGCTCAAGACGCTGCGTCAGCGGCGCGATCAGACGCCGGCTCTGTTCCTGACCGCGCGCGACAGCGTACCGGACCGGGTTCACGGTCTCGAACTCGGCGCCGACGACTATTTGGTCAAGCCGTTCGCGTTCAACGAGTTGCTGGCACGGATCAGGACCATCCTTCGGCGCGGGCCGGTGCGTCAGGCCGCAGCAGTGCAGGTCGCCGACCTCGAGATCGATGTGGAGCGTCACCGGGCAACCAGGAGCGGCCTGGTGCTCGATCTGACCCCAAAGGAGTTTCTGCTTCTATCCCTGCTCGCGAGACGGACCGGCGATGTCATCTCGCGAACGCTGATCGCCGAGCAGGTCTGGGACATCAATTTCGACAGCGGGACCAATATAGTGGATGTTCACATGCACCGGCTGCGCGCCAAGGTGGACGACCCGTTCGACCACAAGCTGATCCATACCATTCGCGGAATTGGATATGTCCTTGAAGATCGATCCGGAAGGTAGTCAGGCAGATCGCAGCCGCGCCGGTGGCTCGATGATCATGCGGATGACGGCCTGGTACGCAGGAAGTTCGTTCCTGCTGATCCTAATCGCCACCAGTTTCCTGTATTGGACCGTCTCGGCCAACATGAAGGCGGAGGACCGGCACGTTCTGAGCAATACGGCGGCAAATCTGCAATATCTGGTCCATTCGCCGGCCGACACGACGACCACGCGTCATTTGCTCGCCAGCCCGACCGGCCCATTCGCGCGCGCGCAACTCATCTGGATCCGCGTCATCGGCCCCGACGGCCGGACCCGGCTGGAAACCAAGGGTATGGACCGGGTGGTACCGGTCTCGGATTTTCCGGGGCTGCTGGCGATCCCGCCCGGCCACCATGTCATTCGCACAATCCAGACACGGGCCGGCGAATTGTTCCAGACGTTGAGCACACGCGTGGCCGGCCCTGGCGATGTGGGCCGGATTTTCCAGGTGGCGATCGACCGGACCGACGAGCAGCGCCTTCTGGTTAATTACCGCGAGCGGTTGCTGTTCGTGCTGACCCTGTCGCTCGCCCTCTGCTCGGCCATCGGCTTCGCGATCGCCCGAAGCGGGATGCGCCCGGTTGAACGCATCATCAGGACTGCGCGAACGATCCGCTCCTCGACCTTGCACGAGAGGCTCGATATGGCGGGTTTGCCGACCGAGCTCCAATCGCTCGCCGACACGTTCAACGACATGCTGGACCGGCTGGAAAACTCGTTCGTCCAGGTCTCGCAGTTCTCGGCCGACGTGGCGCACGAATTGCGTACGCCGATCAATAATCTGCGCGGTGAGATCGAGGTGGCCCTTGGCCGGGGGCGGGCGCCAGCGGAATATCGCGAGGTGCTTGGCTCGGCCTTGGAGGAATGCGGCCGGATCAACCGGGTTATCCAGAGCCTGCTGTTCCTGGCGCGCGCCGAAACCGCCGGTGAGCATCCGCATTTCGAGATGCTGGATGTCGTTGCCGAAATCGCTGCGATCCTGGAGTTCTACGAGCCGGCCGCAGTTGACGCCGGAATCGCGCTGTCGGCGGAGACTGCCGAACCATTGCGCGCGATAGTCGATCGCACGCTGTTTCAGCAGGCGATCGGCAATCTGGTGGCCAATGCAATCGCCCATACGCCCCGCGGCGGCAGCGTCGGTGTGCGCGTGCGGCAAGACGACACCGCGCGACTGCATATCGAGGTTGCCGATACCGGCCGGGGCATCGCGGCTACTCATCTACCTTACGTATTTAACCGATTCTACAGGGCCGACCGTGCCCGGTCCAGCAAGGGTGGCAACTTTGGCCTCGGGCTTTCGGTTGTCCGCAGTATCGCCACGCTGCACGGCGGAACCGTTTCGATCGACAGCGAACTTGGCCAGGGAACCCGCGCGATTTTGTCGATACCCTCGCAAGGACGTGAACCAACGAGCAGCCCGTACACACCAATCTGACGAAATCGTCATTCTAACGTGCGGGAAATGTCAGATTGCACTGCTACCAAGTCCGCCTCTGGCTCGTGAGATGGCAACGCCGTGGTGCCAACGGGCAGGATAAGGATAGGTCACATCAAAAGTTTCTGGTTCATGACGACGGTTCGACGACTGATAATCAGTTGGGGCGACTCCCTATGAGGCGGATGGTTCTCAGAGCCATGGCACTCGGAACCCTGGTTGGCGGCCTTGCCGGTTGTGCGGTTTATCGGCGCAAACCGATCGACGCGATGGCAACCGGTCACGCCCTCGAGGCCCGCAGCCTGTCGGACCCGCGGCTCGGAAAATTTCTAGCCGCGATGGGGCACCCCGCTCCGCCGTCGCGCTGGGGGCTCGAAACGCTCACGCTGGTCGCGGTGTATGAGCGCCCGACGCTACGGATCGCGAACGCAGAACTGTCGGTCGCCCTCGCAAACGGACTGACGGCGCGCGCGCTGCCCAACCCGACCTTGTCACTGGCGCCAACCTACAATTCGAGCAATTTCATTCCCTCGCCCTGGAAAGTCGGCCCACTCGTGACGTTTCTGATCACAAGCTACGGCGCCCGGCCGGCACGGATAGCGGAAGCACGCGCCTTGCTCGGCGCGGCGCGGGCGAAGGTGCTGGTTGCGGCTTGGCAGGAGCGGTCCGCGGTACGGGGCGCGCTGCTTTCGCTGTGGTACGCTGCGGCGGCATTGCGCGCAGCACGGCAAGGCGCGGCGCTGGCCGACCAGGCAGCACATGTCACCAGGCAACGCTATGCAGCGGGGATGATTTCGGCGGCCAGCGACAATCTCGCCGTCGTTACGGCCGAACAGCAGGACTTTGCCCGCGCGCTAGCCGAACGCCGCGTGAGGTTGGCAAAGGTGGCACTGGCGGGCGCAATCGGGATGCCGTCCTCGGCATTACGTGGCGTGGCGATCGACTTCGACGCCTTTCGCGACCACCCGCTCCCTGCCCATCTGGAGCAACTCGGCGCGACAGCGCTGGCAACGCGGCCCGATGTGCAGGAAGCCCTGGCCAACTACGCTGCGGCCCAGGATAAACTTCGATTTGCGATTGCCGGCCAGTACCCATCTCTCTCGATCGGACCCGGCTACAATTACGACCAGGGTCAGAACAAATATATTCTGGGCCTGTCGCTGCCGCTACCGATCTTCAACCAGAATCAGGGTCCGATTGCAGCGGCCCGCGCCGGTCGTGAACGCGCAGCCGCGCAATTCGATCTGACCCAGCAGAACGCGCTGGCGCAAATCGACGCCGCGATAGCCGATTTGCGAGCCAGTTTTCGGACGATCGCGGCAGCGCGCTCGGCCCTTCATGCTGCGGCGGCGCGGGTACGCTACTCCCGCACGGCATTCGCCGCGGGTGCGATCGGCCGGCTGCGGCTAATCGGCGCTGAACAGGCAGCATATTTTGCCCAGACCGACCTGCTAACCGCGCGGATGGAGGAACGTACCGCGATCGGCCGAGTCGAGAATGCCTTGTATCATCCTATTTTCGGAGCTTCTGCATCGTGAACCGACATATTGCTGCTGCCCTGGGGCTGCTTGCTGTCCTGCCTGCCAGCGCGCGCGCGTCGATTAAGGTCGATGCCGCGGCCCAGCGCGCCGGCGGGGTGGTGGTGCAACCCCTCGCGGCCGCCCGGTTCGCACCCTATCGCACCGGCTACGGCGTCGTACTCGATCCCGGGCCGCTGATCGCGTTGCGCAACCGGATCGTCGCGGCCCGGGCTACCGGCAGGTTCAGCGCACAATCGCTGGCCAGGGCCAGGCAACTCTATGGCGCGAGCCACAACATCGCGATGGCGACGTTGCAGGCTGCGCAAGCCCGTGACGCGACGGCGCGCGCGACCGAAGATTCGCTGATAAGCCGCGCACGTGTCGACTGGGGTGCGGCGCTCGGCGCGGCGCTGGTCGACGGGGGCTCGTCGATGGCAGCCTTGAACGACGGAAAGCGTTCGTTGATCGAAACCGCGGTCACAGGCGCACCGTTCAACCCCCCGGCAACGGCGCAGGGCGAAACCGCCGAGGGGACGAAAATCAGCCTGCGGCTGATTGGGCGGGCAACTCACCTTCCATCTGGCCTGATCGGGCAGGGCTTCTATTATACGGGACCGGCGGACCTTTCTGTCGGGCTGCCAGTTTCGGTGACGATGGCGGAGGGGCCGCACCGTGCCGGCGTCGCAGTGCCCGCCACGGCGCTCATCTACCGGTACGGTCATAAATTCGTCTTCCGCGAGACCGGGCCGAACCAGTTCGACATGGTGGCGATCACGGGCGCGCTCCGGATGGGCGGATCGGGCGGTGCGACGCGTTATTTCGTCGCCACCGGGTTGCAGCCGGGGCAGAAGATCGTGGTCAGTGGCGCCGGCGTGATGCTCTCCGCCGCACCGAAGCACTGAGACGATGCTCCAATCTATCGTCAACGTGTGCCTGCGTCATCGGATTCCAGTCACCATTCTGGTTGCCCTGTTCGTCATATTCGCCGCTTTCCGGCTAAGGACCGCGCAATACGGCGTATTTCCCGAGTTTATCCCGCCGACGGTGACGATTCAGACCCAGGCACCCGGTCTCGATCCCAAGCAGGTCGAAGCATTAGTGACCGACCGGCTGGAGTTGGCTTTGGGTGGACTGCCGGGATTGGCAAAGACCCAGTCGCAATCGCAAGCGGGGCTTTCGGTCGTGAAAGTCGTCTTTCATGGTGGCACCAACATCTATCGGGATCGTGAATTGGTCGCCGGTGCGATTGCGAGCGTGGCTGCCAGCTTGCCCGCGCGGGTGACCCCAGTGGTGACGCCGCTGCAATCCTCAACAGGCACCGTCATGGTGCTCGGGTTGCAATCGTCACGCATGTCACTGATGAAACTCACCGCCTTGATGCAAAGTGTCATTCGCCCGGCGCTGCTAAATGTTCCCGGCGTTGCCCAGGTGGTCGGCTTTGGTTCGGCCCCGGAACAGCTAATGATCGAGGCGGAGCCGGCACGGCTGATTGCTGCCCATCTGGGCTTGAACAGCGTCGCGACCGCCGCGCGCGATGGTAGTGCCGTGCTCGGCGGTGGCTGGATCAACACGGGTAATCAGCAACTCGTGATCGACACACATGCCCAGGTCAGGGGGGTTACCGATCTCGCATCGAGCGTGATCGCGCATCGTAGCGGAATTCCGATCACGCTCGGCGACATCGCAAGACTTCACCGTGCACCGCCGCCACGATACGGAACCGCTCTAGTGCATGGCAAGCCCGGGATCGTTCTGGTGATCGGCACGCTCTATGGTGCTAACACCCTCGCCGTCACGACAGCTCTGCATCAGGCGTTGGCACGTTTGGCGCCGACCCTGCACGATCAGGGTGTGCATGTGGTCAATGCCATGCAGGTGTCGAGCTTCATTCCGTGCCTATCCGGTTGACTCAGACACCCACTAGGGCTAGTGGCCCCCGCCATGGCGGCCATTGACATTCACCAGCGTGACGAACTGGCTTTCC
>NZ_NCJX01000075.1:0-12716 GCF_002282635.1 Acidiphilium sp. 34-64-41
CTCGCTCTACACAATCCTACAGATCCTGTCGCTCACCTTGTTCGAGAAAATCCCTATAAAACAAGCGCTTGACCCAAAAGAATACAGCCCAGCCCACCAGTATGAAAAAAACCTATTGAATTCGCTAGACTTTTAACCGGACAGTAGTGAAAAAAGAACCAAAAAACTTTTGTTTGATTTGGGCTGTGCCGCTCGCATGGCTGAGGCCCTACTTGGCGACCTCGTTTGGGGCTGAACCGTTCGATTATCGGCCCGCCTCGATGATCGCCGTCGACCCGACGATATCGGCATAGGCTTCACCCGCATCGATCCGGCGCAGCGTCGTCTTCTCGGTTTCCTGCATGGCGATGGCCCGATCGGCGGCGGCCCGCACCGCGCCGGGCGGCAAGACCAGCACACCGTTTTCATCGGCGAAAATCACATCGCCCGGGCTGACCATAACCCCGCCGCACGAAACCGGCACACCAAAGCCGCCGCCGAGCCCGAGCAGCTTGACCGTGATGGGCGACAGGCCGCGCGCCCAGACCGGCACGCCATACGCCCGCAACTCCTGAATATCGGTCACCATGCCATCCACCACGATGCCCGCAACACCGGCATGCCGCGCGGCATAGGCAACCGCGCCGCCCACGCAGGCGTGCTTATGATCGCCACAGCGGTCGATCACCAGAATATCGCCTGGCAGCGCCTGTTTGATCGCGTAATGCACCATCACCGCATCCGGCCCCGGCGCCAGCACCGTCACCGCGGTGCCCGCGATCCGCAGCGGCGAGAACAGCGCCCGCACGCCGGGGTCCATGAAGCCGGTATGCCGGAAATGCCCGATCGTCGCCGGCTCCGCGCCGCGCAGATGCGCGAGCAAATCCGGCGCGATCGGCTCGGGGCGGGGGCGCAGATCATACATGCGGCGCTGCTCCGTTGCTCACATCAAACGAAGTTTGCACGCGGTCAATCGCCGCTCGCCGGTGCCGCGATCAGCCCTGATTCGCGTGCAGCGACCGGCACGACGCGCGGATCGCGCGCCATCAACAGGCTGCCACCGACCAGAATGACAATGTTGATCAGCAAACAGACGAAGCCGATGTTCAGCCCGTCCATCGTCGCACCGGCCAGATAGAACGCGATCGAAAGCACATCCGCCACGATGATGCCTGCGCCGATGGCGAGCGGGTGGGCGCGCCGGAAGAAAATGATCGCGAGCACGCCGGGAAAGAACTGGGTGATGCCGAAGAACGCCGTGTTGATGATGGTGAGCAGCAGGTTCGGCGCCATCAGCGTCAGCAGAATCGATGCCGCGAGATACAGGACGATGACCAGACGTGCAGCACTGCGCTGCCGGGTTTCGGGCACATGGCCGAACAGGTTGCGCGACACGAGCGGGCCGATCGCGAGGCTGATGCCGGCCAGCACGATCAGGCCCGACAGCGATGCACCGGCGGCGACCATGCCGAGCACCCAGCCAGGCAGCAGCGATACCGCGACCGCCATGAACGCCTGGTTCGGCGCGGCGAGATGGGTATGCTGGCTGAGCGCGTAATACGATGTGACAACCAGGAACGGATACATCAGCATATAAAGCGGCATGAACATCTGCGTGCGGCGGATGGTCTGCTCGGAGCGGGCGGTGAACAGGTTCTGCATGTTGAACGGAAACATGAAGAACCCGAGCGCCTGAAACGTGATTGTACTCATCGTGAACCGCAGCTGCGGCGCGTTCAGATGATTATGCGCGACCGACCCGGCGATGTGGAAAATCGACCCGAGGCCAACGGCGGAAACCGCCGCGACGCCGGTGACCACGATCGCCAGGACCATCAATATGTCCTTCAGGATCGCGACATAGGCGGGTGCGCGAATGCCCGATACCGCGACATAGGTGAACGCGAGGGCTGCGGCCAGCACCGTCAGCACGATCGGGTTGAAATGCCAGCCGAGACCGTTGAGCGCGATGATCAGGCCGCTGAACTGCAACTGCCCCCAGGGCACCAGAAACACGATGGCGGCGATGGTGACCGATAATTCCAGAAACCGTCCATAGCGATGATCGCGGAAATGGCCCTTGAACAGATCGGGCAGCGTCACCGCGTCATAGACCTTGCCGGCACGCCAGATCCAGGGATTGACGAAATAGCCAACCGGATAGGCCAGCAGGATATAGCCCAGAAACCAGATGCCGTAGGTGCCGCCCATGGCGTAGATACCGCCGGGAAAGCCGATGATCGTGCCGATACTGTAAATCTCGCCGACGGCGAGAAAGAACACCAGGAAACCGCCGAACTGGCGCGAGGCGATAAAGAATTCCCTTACGGATTCGGTATGATGCCCGCGCTTGGCAAATATCGCCAGGCCGAGCGAGGCGAGGATCAGGCAGGCGAATACGAAACTGGCCATCACGCGCGATCTCCCTCGTCGGTGGCCGGGCGATGTCGGTCGAACAGCAGCCAGCAGGCACCGAGACAGACCGATGTCAGCACGAACCAGATGAACATCCATAGATACAGAAACGGAATGTTATCGATTGTCAGCGACACGGTGTTGACGAAGGGCAGCATTACCACCACGGCAAAGAACGGAATGCCCAACCCGATTACGGCCCTGATCATACGGCGCATCCCATCATGGTTCACGGAGCTTGGTTGCAGACAAATGTCTGTGATCAATATTCAGCAAAAATCATGCCATCGGTTTTTGACCGAAACAGGGGGAAACGTCATGACGGTGCTCTAACTTTGCGCAAAGCGGCGCTTTTTCCGGCACGGTTCCGGTCAGATACCTTAGTTTGGTCGATGCAACATTATCACAAAATCCAACCTGTCGGCCCATGGGCGAGAGCAAGGGGACGGGGCAGCGCGTGGCTACGTTTCTGGCCGCTGGTTGATCAGGATCAAGGCGCGATCGAGCCAATCGGTCTAGCGTTCGCTCATGGACACGTTTTCGCTGCTGGCGCGCTACGATCTCCGACTGCCCCGCTACACGAGTTACCCGACGGCCGCGCAATTCGATACGCGGGTGAATGCCAAGACCTATCGGCGGTGGCTTGGCGCGATCCCTGAGGGTGCCAGCACCTCGCTCTATCTGCATGTGCCGTTCTGCGCCAGCCTGTGCTGGTTCTGTGGCTGCAACACCAGCGTGGTGCACAGTGTTGGCGCCCTTGAGCGTTATGCGAGGGCGATGGTGGCGGAAATCGAGAGCGTCGCTGCGGCGATCGGCCATCGTCTGCCGGTGCGTCATATTCATTGGGGTGGCGGCACGCCGACCGCCTTGCCCGCACCCCTGATGCAGGCGATCGATGCCGCACTGCGCCGGTATTTCATCATCGACGGTGCCACCGAAATCGCGATCGAGCTCGATCCGCGCACGCTGCCCGGGACGGCCGAGGTCGATCTGCGCGCGCTCGGGATCGGCCGTGCCAGCCTGGGGGTGCAGGATTTTTCACCGCTGGTGCAGGAGGCGATCGGCCGGCACCAGAGCGTGGCCGAGACGCGCGATGCCGCGACGGTTGCGCGTGCGGCCGGCGCACGCTCGATCAATCTGGATCTGGTCTATGGGCTGCCGCAGCAGACCGTCGCGTCGCTCGAGGCGACGATTGCGTCGGTCCTCGAGATCGAACCGGACCGGATCGCGCTCTATGGCTATGCCCATGTGCCCTGGATGCAGAAACGTCAGGCGGTGCTGGCCGGTTTCGACCTGCCCGATGCGGCGGCGCGGCTGTGCCAGCAGACGCGCGCGGCGGCCATGCTGGTCGAGGCCGGGTACCGCAGGATCGGTCTCGATCATTTCGCGAAACCCGATGATCCCATGGCTCAGGCCCGCGGCACACCGCGCTTGCGGCGCAATTTTCAGGGCTACACATTGGATGACGCCGCCGTGCTGATCGGGTTCGGTGCCTCGGCGATCTCGGCGTTACCGCAAGGTTACGCGCAGAACGCGACACGGACGATCGAGTATCTCGATGCGATCGAAACCGCGACGCTGGCTACCGCGCGCGGCATCGCGAGGACGGCGCAGGATGACCTGCGCAGCCGGATCATCGAGCGGTTGATGTGCGATCTGACCGTCGATGTCGCGTCGATCGCGGACGCCGCCGGCATGGATGGCGCGACGCTCGATGACGCGTGGCCGCAGCTCGAACCGCTGGAGACCGATGGGTTGATCCGGCGCAACGGCGCGGTTGTTACGATCACCGAGGCGGGCTGGCCGTTTCTGCGCTGTGTCGCCGCGTGTTTCGATCAGTATCTGGACCCGCAGGCTTCGCGCCATGCTGCGGCGATCTGAGCGCGGGTTGATTATTGTCACGCTGAGGGCATTGGCGCCCGATTGAGTGTGCCTGCGAGGTTTGAGGCAAAGCCGATCAACCCTTGCAGGATCGCGACCGGGTTGGGCGGGCAGCCGGGGATGTGCAGATCGACCGCGATCACCTGCGATGCCGCGCCGAGGCAGGCGGGGCTGGCCGCGAACATTCCGGCGGTGCAGGCGCAATCGCCGATCGCGATGACGAATTTCGGTGCCGGCATCGCCTCATGGGTGAGACGCAGGGCGGCGTGCATGGCGCGGGTCATCGGGCCGGTGATCATCAGCACATCGGCGTGGCGGGGCGAGGCCACGAATTTCAGGCCGAAGCGTTCCAGATCGTAAAATGGGTTGCCGAGGGCAATGAGCTCCAGTTCGCAGCCGTTGCAGGAGCCCGCATCGAAGGCGCGGATCGCGAGCGAGCGGCCGAGGCGGCGCCGGGCCACGCGGTCGAGTTCGGCGGCCAGGGCCGCTGGCTCGCCGGGCGCGATGCTCGGTGCCGGTTCGGTCAGCCGGCCGCGCCACAGGTTTTCGATCAGGGTTTTGCGCATCGGTGCCTACAGGTCGCAGCCGGAATAGCTGGGGTTGAACGATTTGTTGCAGAGCGGGAAATCCGCGACGATGTTGCCCGCGATCGCGGTTTCCAGCGCCGGCCAGAAAAACCACGACGGGTCGCGCAGCATCGCATCCTCGACCATACCGTTGTGCAGGCGGACATGGGCGAAAATATCGCCGCGGAAGCCTTCGATCAGCGCATGCCCGGTGGTGGGGCCGGCCGGTGTGGGCAACGCGGTTTGCAGCGCGCCGTGCGGCAATGTGGCCAGCAGGTTATCGATCAGCGCCGCACTCTGGTCGAGTTCCGCCATGCGAATCCGCAGCCGCGCATCGACATCGCCGCCCGTCCGGCAGGGTACCGCGAAGCGGCCTGTGTCGTAGGGCGGGTAGGGTGCATCGCGCCTTGCATCGAAATCCTGGCCGGAGGCGCGGCCGACATAGCCGCCGCAGCCGAGGCGCCGGGCGATCGCCGGGTCGAGCCGGCCGGTGGTGGCGACGCGGTCCTGCAAGGAGGCGGTCTTTTCGTAGAGTTCGAACAACCGCCGCCATTGCGCGAGCAGATCGGGCAGGCCAGCGCGCAGCAGGGCCGCGTTGTCGGCACTCAGGTCGCGCGCGACGCCGCCGGGGATGATGATGTCCATCATCAAACGGTGCCCGAAACATGCGGCGCACAGGCGCAGCACCCGTTCACGCAGACCGGCGGTGAGCGCGTGCATCAGGGGAAATCCGCCATCGTTGCAGATCGCACCGATGTCGCCGAAATGATTGGCGAGGCGTTCAAGCTCCGCCATCACGCCGCGTAGCGCCGCGGCGCGCGGCGGGGCGGCGATGCCGAGCGCCTGCTCCGCCGCGCGGGCGAAGGCGAAGGCGTATGCCACGGTGGAATCGCCGGAAATCCGCCCGGCGAGGCGCGCGCCGTGCCCAATCGTCTGGCCGCGCATCAGGCCCAGCGTGGCTTTGTGCGTGTAGCCGAGCCGGACTTCGAGCCTGACCACGGTTTCGCCGTTGACCGAGAAGCGAAAATGCCCGGGCTCAATGATCCCGGCGTGCACCGGACCCACCGGGATCTGATGAATGCCGGGGCCGAGTGCTGGTTTGAATTCGTAGGCGGCGCTGTGATCGAGCCAGGGGCGGGGGTCCGGCGTGTCATCGGCGGCGAGCCCGTGCAGGTCGCACAAAGCGCGTTCCATCAGGATCGCACCGGGATGATGGCGCGCGATCGAGGGGAAATGCCCGCCCTCGGCCGCCAGGCTGAGCACGCTGATCGCGCCCGAGCCGTGCGGCCGGGTGGCCAGATGTACCACGGCGGCATCACCCGCGGGTTCGGCCCAGAGGGCGACGAACACCGAGGCGCCGGTTGCCAGCGCGGCGGCTGCTTGCTGCCAGAGCGGCGGATCGATGTTCATGGCCGCTTCATCCCAGCATGGTCGCGACATGCGCGAACCAGGCATAGAGAAACGCCGGCATCGCGAGGCCGACCAGCAGCACGATGCCGAGATGCAGGAAAATCGGCACCGACGAGGCGCTGATCGGGTGCGATCCCTCGCTCGGCGCGCCGAAACATAGCGTCGTCATGCGCAGCAGCAGCGCGCCGAACGCCAGCAATATGCCAAGCCCGAGCAGCACCGCCAGCACCGGGGCGCGCGCGAAGGTCGAGGTGATCAGCAGGAATTCCGATGTGAAGATGCCGAACGGCGGCAGGCCGGCGATGGCGGCGACGCCGGCCACCAGCGTCCAGCCGAGCAGCGGGTGGCTGGTGGTCAGCCCGGTGATCGCGGCGATTTTCTGGGTGCCCTTGGCCTGCGCGATGTGGCCGACCGAAAAGAAGATCGCGGATTTGGTCAGCGAGTGCATCATCATCTGCAACAGGCCGGCGATGTTGCCGAGCGGGCCACCGATGCCGAAGGCGAACGCGATGATGCCCATATGCTCGATCGAGGAATAGGCGAACAGGCGTTTGATGTCGCGCCGCCGGTACAGCATGAGGGCCGCGAAAAACAACGAGAGCAATCCAACACCGATCATCAATATGCCGGGCTCGATCGTCGCATGGCTCATCGCCAGCACCATCTTGAACCGCAGGATGGCGTAGAGGGCGACGTTCAGCAGCAGGCCGGACAGCACGGCGGAAATCGGCGTCGGCCCCTCGGCATGGGCGTCCGGCAGCCAGGCGTGCATCGGCACCAGCCCGGCCTTGGTGCCGTAGCCGATCAGCAGGAAGATGAACCCGACATTGAGCAGTGCCGGGTCGAGTGCCGCGGCGTGGTGGCGCAGATTACTCCACTGCATCGCCGCCATCCCGGTGCCCAGCACCGGCTTGGCCGCGAGATAGACCAGGATGGTGCCGAACAGCGCGAGCGCGATGCCGACGCTGCCGAGAATGAGGTATTTCCACGACGCCTCGATCGAGGCCGGGGTGCGGTAGATGCCCACCATCATCACGGTCGACAGCGTCGCGAGTTCGACGCCGAACCACATCAGGCCGAGATTGTTGGTGATCAGGGCTAGATTCATCCCCACCATCATGACCTGGTACATGGCGTGATAGAATCGCAGATAGCGCGGTGTCAGATGCCCGGTTTGCAGTTCGTGTGCGATGTAGCCGGCGCTGAACAGGCTGGTGGTGCAGCCGACGAAACCGTTGAGCAGCAGGAAGACGATGTTCAGATCATCGATCAGGAACAGCGTGGTCGGCGCCGGCCGATGCCAGAGCAGCAGGCACGCGGCCGCAATGGTCAGGACACTCGCGATCACGTTGAGCCGCGCCGCCAGACGCCAGGACGGCACCACGGCAAGGATGCCCGCTGCCGCCGCCGGGATGGCGATGGTGGCGATCACCGCATCGAACGCAAGACCGCTCATGACGCCTCACCGCGAAACGCATCGAGCGCCGTGCTGTCCACCGTGTCGAACCGCTCGCGGATGCGGAACAAGAACACCCCGATCACGATGAAGGCGATCAGGACCGAGAAGGCGACGCTGATTTCCACCACCAGCGGCATCCCCTGCGCGCCGGCGGCGGCGAGGATCAGGCCGTTTTCGAGCGACATGAACCCCGCGATCTGGCTGACCGCGTTGCGCCGCGTCACCATCATCAGCATCCCGAGCAGAATGACCGAGAGTGCGAGAGCAACGTCCTCGCGCGCCAGCGCATCGGCATGGGCGGCGGTGCGCAGCATCACCACCATCGAGAGCGCGACCAGCCCGATGCCGCCCAGCATGGTCAGGCTGATGCCGCCCACCGCCTCGACCTGGCGGTGAATGCCGAAGCGCTCGACGATGCGGTGCAGCGCGATCGGGATCACGATCGCCTTGAAGCCAAGTGCCAGACCCGCCGTGATGTAAAGCTCCGGCGCGTGCTGGATATAGGCCTGCCAGCCGACCGCACAGCCGAGCACCGCGGCATGGAGTGCGAGCACGTTGATCACGGAAGACAGCCGGTCCTGGTACAGCATCATGAAACTCACCAGCACCAGCGCGCCGGCCAGCACATGCGCGATGCTGAGTGCCGTCGCGGATGACATGACAAGATCCATCACAGCGATGCCGAGACGAACAGCAGCAGCGTGCCGAGCAGGCCGAGCATCAGGGCGGCCCCGATGAAATTCGGCACCCGGAACACCCGCATCTTGGCGATCGCGGTTTCGAACAGCGCGAGCAGCACGCCACCGGCGGCGAGTTTCACCAGATAGGCGAACAGCCCGAGCGCCAGCGCGGCCGGCCCGGCGCCGGGTGCGGCAATCGCGACCGGCGCGAAGATGCAGACGATCAGCGACAGATACAAAATAAGCTTGAGCGCGTGGGCAAGCTCGATCAAGGCAAGATGCCGGCCGGAATACTCCAGCACCATCGCCTCGTGCACCATGGTCAGTTCCAGATGCGTCGCGGGATTATCGACCGGAAATCGCCCGGTCTCGGCCAGTGCCACGATCACCAGCGCGACCAGCCCGAGCGCCAGCGACAGGCGCAACCCCTGGGTGCCTTCGTGCATGAACGTGGCGATGGCGGATAACTGGCTCGATCCTGCGACCAGGGCAACGGTGAACACGAGCATCAGCATCGCCGGTTCCGCGAGCGAGGCGAACATCGCCTCGCGGCTCGCCCCCAGCCCGCCGAACGCGGTGCCGATATCGAGGGCTGCCAGCATCTGGCAGAACCGCGCGGTGCCGAGCAGTGCGACGATCACGATCAGATCGCCCGACCATGAGAACAGCAGATCGGTCGCGAAACTCGGCACCAGCGAGGCCGAGACCCAGGTGATCGCGAAAATCAGATAGGGCGCGGTGCTGAAAATCCATGAGGCATCGGTGGCGATGATCGCGTCCTTGCCGATCAGCTTGGCGAGATCGCGGTAGATTTGCAGCAGCGGCGGCCCGCTGCGGCGTTGCAGCCGGGCTTTCAGCACGCGGACAAACCCGGCCAGCAGCGGGGCCAGCGCCAGCATCAAGGCCATCTGCGCCAGTTGCAGCGCCAGCCTCGTGATCAACCCCATAGCGCGATCCAGCCGAGCAGAGCGACCAGCGCCATGAACACGAACGCGAGGTAGCGCCTTATGGTGAGGAATTGCAGCCGGTTGGTCTGCCCGGCCAGCCAGTCGATCGCACCGATCAGGGGCGCATACAGCAAAGACCACGCGGGATCGCTCCAGCGCAGGTTCAGCCGCGCCGGGCGCGCCTCGCCCGGCAGCGGCAGTGTGGCCTCGTCATGCGCGCGAAATATCACGCCGGCGAACACCCGGCGGATCGGCTGGACGAAGCCCGAGGGCGAATATTGCGTGATGAGCGTGCGCGCCGGCGGGCCGAATTCCTGATAGCCGCAGCCCCAGGCCGGCGCGCGGCGCGTGATGCGCACGCCGAACCGGCGCAGCGCGAGCGCGCCGATGACCGCGCTGATCGCGATGAACAGCGCGATCAGCAGCGGATCATACGCATTCTGGCGGGAAGCGACCGGCACGATCGTCAGCCACGACAGGCCGGCTTGGGTGCTCACCCGCGCGCCGAGCAGGGCGCGGGTGACCGGTGCCAACAGATCGATCGCGAAACCAGGCAGCAGGCCGGCGGCGACACACAGCGCCGCCAGCACGATCATGGCGCTGAGCGACCATCGATCGGTCTCGTGCGCGGCGGCGGTTCCGCGCGCGCGGCCGAGATAGGCAATGCCATAGAGGCGCACAAAACACGCCGCGGCGAACGCCGCCGACAGGGCGACTAACGCGCCGATCGCCGGCACCGCCAGTTTCAGACCGAATTGCGGCAGTGCGGGGCTGAGCAGGATCGCCTGCAACAGCAACCATTCCGAGGCAAACCCGTTGAGCGGCGGCAGGGCGGCAATCGCCAATGCGGCGATCAGCATGGGCACTGCGCTGACCTGCATCCGGTGGATCAGCCCGCCCAGCTGCGCGAGATCGCGCGTGCCGGTCGCGTGCTGGATCGCGCCGGCGCCGAAAAACAGCGTCGATTTGAACAGCATGTGGTTCAGCGCATGGAACAATGCCGCGGTCAGCGCCAGGGCGGCGGCGGCCATCATGCCATCGGCCTTGAACGCCAGCGCCAGACCCAGACCCGCGAAGATCAGCCCGATATTCTCGATCGTGCTGTAGGCCAGAATCGTCTTGATATCGTCTTCCATCAACGCATAGAGCACGCCGAGTACGGCGGTCATGCCGCCCACCAGCAGCACCACCAACCCCCACCACCAGGCGGGCGGGCCGGCGAGGTCGAACGCGATGCGGATGAACGCATAGACCGCGACCTTGGTCATCACCCCGCTCATCAGCGCCGAAACATGGCTGGGGGCGGCGGGGTGCGCGCGCGGCAGCCACACATGCAGCGGCACCAAGCCCGCCTTCGACCCCGCGCCGAGCAACGCCAGGATCATCACCGCCGATCCGATCCAGCGTGCGCGCGGCACCGCCCGCATCGCCGCGAAGGCGTAATCCCCCGCCGGTCCCGCGAGCAGGCCGAAACACAGCAGCAGCGCGAGCGTGCCCGCGCTCGCCATCAACAGATAGATCACGCCGGCCCGCCTCGTCGCGGCCTCGGTATGGTGCGCCATCACCAGCGCCCAGGATGCCAGCGACATCACTTCCCAGCACAGCAGAAACCCATAGGCATCCGCCGCGATCACCACGAGGTTCATGGCGGCCAGAAACACCGGGTAGACCGGCAGCACGCGCCAGGGTTCGGCCTCGTGGCGCGCATAGCCGAGCGCGAACAGGCTGGCCGCCGCCCCACCGATATTGGCGATGATCAGAAACGCCGCCGCCAGATCATCCATGCCGAACTGCATTCCGAGCCCAGACGCACCGAGATGGGGCAAGCCGATCGGCAGAACCACGAGCGGGTCGGGTGCGATGCCGAGCGCCAGCTGCGCCAGCGCCGCCAGCAACGCGACCACCGCGATGGCGAGCGAGCCGCCATAAACGATCATCCGCCCGGCCGGACGGCGCGCGAGCACGCCACCCACCCCGCCGAGGATGAGCGACGCCGCGGCACACATCAGGATGATCGGTGTCACGTCACATCACGTCGCCCTTCAGCCGAACGCCGCGCCCCGCGCCGGCATCGGACACGTCGCCGGGCCGGATCACGATGACCCCGGCCCGATCGAGCGCATCGAGCAGCTTCATGAGGGAATCGACATTGCCGCGCACGACACCCTCGCTCCCCTCCATCCGCTGGATCGTCGGCAGCGACAGGCCGGACAGCTCGGCCAGCTGTTTCTGGTCGATGCCCAGGAGCGCCCTGGCGGCTTTCAGCTGCCCAGCCGATATCATGTATGAAACATGGATATAAACATGTGAACATCTATAACCAACTCTCTGAAGTTGAAAAGAGCCGAGTGGCATTGCCGCCGTGCGGTGCCCCGCGCTTGCGTGATCATCGGGATGGGTGTCGCGAGGCCGCTGATCGTCGTCTAATCCTTGACCTTGAAGGAGATAATGGCATGACCCTCGCACCAACCGCAGCGTTTCACCGCGCCCTGATCGTCGGCGCCGGGTCGGGGCTGAGCGCATCGCTGGCCCGGTTGTTCGCGGGCCATGGGCTCAACGTGGCGCTGGCGGCCCGCACGATTGAAAAACTGGCACCGCTCTGCGCTGAAACCGGCGCCCGCGCCTTCACCTGCGATGCCGGCAATCAAGCGTCGGTGGCGGACCTGTTCACCGCGGTCGAGGCCGCGATCGGCAGCCCCGATGTCGTGATCTATAACGCATCCGGGCGGCTGCGCGGCCCGATCGAGACGCTGGACCCCGCCGGTGTCGCAAGGGCGCTCGAAATCTCGGCATTCGGCGGCTTCCTGGTCGGCCAGCAGGCGGCACGGCGCATGATCCCGCAGCATCACGGCGCGATCCTGTTCACCGGCGCGTCCGCCAGTATCAAGGGCTATCCGCAATCCGCCCCGTTCGCGATGGGCAAATTCGCCCTGCGCGGCCTGGCTCAGAGCATGGCGCGCGAACTGGCACCCCAGGGCGTCCATGTCGCGCATTTCGTGATCGACGGCGGCATCGCCTCGTCCAGCCGCCCGGTTCCCGCCGATGCCCCGGACAGCCTGCTCGACCCCGACGCGATCGCTCTGACCTATTGGCAGATCCTGCATCAACAGCGCAGCGCCTGGACCTGGGAGATCGAACTCCGGCCCTGGGTCGAGCGGTTCTGACTGGTGGCAGTTCGTCGAACGCCAAAAGCCGCCCTTGGTGGGGCGGCTTTTGGTGGTGGTTCTGATTTGTTATATCGTTCGGTAAAAGTGGTTGCGGGGACCAGATTTGAACTGATGACCTTCAGGTTATGAGCCTGACGAGCTACCGGGCTGCTCCACCCCGCGGGTGTGTGTTGTGTGTGGATCGATAGGTTGGAGGACCTGGCGGCGACCTA
>NZ_NCJX01000076.1:0-25652 GCF_002282635.1 Acidiphilium sp. 34-64-41
GCCTGGGCGCGCCTGACCTCGGATGCCCCGGTCAGCGGCATCCGTGCGAAGGTCCGCGCCGGGCGCGACGCGATGCGCGCCACCCTGCTCGGCTATCTGCCCGACGACCTGACCGGCGCGCGCGTGCTCGATGCCGGCTGCGGCACCGGCGCACTCGCCATCGAAGTCGCCCGCCGCGGCGCCGATGTCGTCGCGGTCGATCTCTCGCCCACTTTGGTCGACCTCGCCCGCGAACGCGCGGCGAGCGACCCCGCCGCCTCCCGCATCGATTTCCGTGCCGGCGACATGCTCGAAGCCGCGCATGGTGATTTCGATTACATGGTCGCAATGGATTCCCTGATCCATTACCAGCGTGACGATGTGGTGGCATCCCTCGCCCGCATCGCACCCCGCGTCCGCCACGGCATGATGTTCACCTTCGCCCCGGGCACGCCGCTGCTGATCACCGCCCGCGTGGTCGGCCGCCTGTTCCCCCGCAGCGACCGCTCACCGGCGATCGAGCCGCAGCCCGAGCGCAAACTCCGCCGCGCCATCCAGCAAAATCCGGCGCTCGCCGGTTTCGCGCCCCGCCGCACCACGCGGATTTCGCGCAGCTTCTACATCTCCCAGGCCCTGGAGTTGTCCCGATGAGCCAACACATCAAAACCAAAGGCCGTGCGATCGAACGCACGATGACCCCCTTCTGGATGAAGCTCGACACCAGTTGGCTCCCCTTCGCCGATGCCGCGACGCCCGAACTGCCGATGCGCCGCCTGCTCCGCCTCGCTCTGTTCCAGCTCACTGTCGGCATGTCGGCGGCGCTGATGATCGGCACGCTCAACCGGGTGATGATCGTCGAGCTGCACGTCTCGGCCGCCCTGGTCTCGTTCATGATCGCCCTGCCTTTGCTGCTCGCCCCGGTGCGCGCCCTGATCGGTTTCCGCTCGGATGGGTATCGCTCGGTGTTCGGCTGGCGCCGGGTGCCGTTCATCTGGTTCGGCACCATGGCGCAGTTCGGCGGCCTCGCGGTGATGCCCTTCGCCCTGATCATCCTCAGCGGCCATGCGGTCGGCCTGCCGATCTGGGGTAAAATCGGTGGCGCGCTCTCCTTCCTGCTGGTCGGTGCCGGCATGCACACCACGCAAACCGCCGGCCTCGCGCTCGCGACCGATCTCGCACCCGAGCACGCCCGCCCGCGCGTGGTTGCCATGCTGTGCGCCATGCTGCTCGCCGGCATGATCGGCGGCGCGCTGCTGTTCGGCTGGCTGCTCACCCCCTACAACCAGTTCCACATGATCCAGGTGATCCAGACCACCGCGCTGATCACCATCGTTCTCAACAGCATCGCCCTCTGGAAACAGGAACCCCGCCGCCGCTACGCGGATGACGAGGAACTGCCCGCCCGCCGCGCGGGGATGGAAACCCTCTCGGCCGCCTGGGCGCTGTTTCGCGCCCAGCCGCTCGCGATGCGCCGCCTCGTAACCATCGGGCTCGGCACCCTCGCCTTTTCGATGCAGGATATTCTGCTCGAACCCTATGGCGGCCAGGTGCTGCACCTGCCGGTCGGTGAAACCACCGCGCTCACCGCCCTGCTCGCCGCCGGTGCCGGTGCTGCCGCGCTGGTCGCGCGCTGGCGCCTGACCCGCAACGGCGATCCCTACCGCATCGCCGCCGCCGGCACGCTGGTCGGCCTGCTCGCGTTCAGTTGCGTCATCTTCGCCGCCCCGCTGCATTCGGGCCTGATCTTCGGCGCCGGCGTCGGCCTGATCGGCTTCGGCGGCGGCCTGTTCCTGGTCGGCACCTTGTCCGATGCCATGGGCCGCGTGATTGGCGACATGAGCGGCCTCGCCCTCGGTGCCTGGGGTGCGGTGCAGGTGCTCGCTTCGGGCATCGCCATCGCCATCGCCGGCACGCTGCGCGGCACCATCGCCACACTCGCCGCGCACGGCACCTTCGGCCCCAGCTTCACCGGCCCCGCCGTCGGGTACGATGCCGTCTATCACGTCGAAATCTACCTGCTGTTCGCCACGCTGATCGCGATCGGGCCGCTGGTCCGCCGCTCCTCCACCGCAACCAACGCGCTGACGCAGCAGGACGCTGCGTTCGGCCTGAAATAACCACGAGGTCCGTCATGCAAACCGGTGCAATCACTCCCTATATCGATGTCGCTCAGTTGGTGCTCTACGCATTCTGGATCTTCTTTTTCGGCCTCGTGTTCTACCTCCAGCGCGAGAGCAAGCGCGAAGGCTACCCGCTGGTCACCGGCCACAAGGGCGAACGCCTCGAAGGTTTTCCCTTCCTGCCGACCCCGAAAACCTTCATCCTGCCGGATGGCACGACCAAATCCGTGCCCTGGAACGAGCCGATCGAGGTGATCAACGCCCGCTCCAGCGCACCGTGGGATGGCGCGCCGATCATCCCGCTCGGCAACCCGATGCTCGATGGCATCGGCCCGGCCTCCTACACCCAGCGCTCCACCCACCCCGAGATGATGCCCGAAGGTGAAGTCCGCATCGCCCCGCTCCGTGTCGCGACCGACCATTGGGTCGCCGCCGAAGACCCCGATCCGCGTGGCGCCCCGGTGATCTGCTGCGATGGCGTGATCGGCGGCACCGTCGTCGATATCTGGATCGACCGCGCCGACCAGATGCCGCTCTGGCTCGAAGCCAGCGTCGCCTCCGATCCCGCGCGACGCGTGATGTTCCCGATCGCGCTATGCCGCGTCATCGCCAACAGCAACCCGTTCGACAATGCCTGGGTCAGCTTCGGCAGCATCGTCAGCGGCAGCCGCGGCACCGCCGGCCTGCCCCGCTCGGCCAGCGGCGTCTCGGTGAAACTCGCCTCGGTCACCGCGGCGCAATTCGCCATCGCCCCGCCCATCGCCATGCCCGACATCATCACCCCGCGCGAGGAAGATCGCCTGATGGCCTATTTCGCCTCCGGCCATCTCTACGCGACGCCGCAGCGTTCGGAGCCGCTGCTATGAGCACACCCGATCGCCGTGAGGGGCGCGGCCTGCCGCACGCGCTGCCAGCGGGTGAAACCCTGCTGTGGCAGGGCTCGCCCACCTTCCGCGCCCTCGCGGTCGGCGCCTTCCACGTCAAGGCGTGGAGCATCTACGTCGCGATCATGCTGGCCTGGGGCATCGTCAGCGCGCTGATCTCGCATCACTCGCTGCGCGTCGCCGAAGCCGCCGGCTTCTGGTCGCTGTTCCTCGGCGTGCTCGCGCTGGCCATGGTGCTCGGCTTCGCCTTCCTCACCGCCCGCACCACCATTTACACCATCACCAGCAAGCGCATCGTGATCCGCTACGGTGCGGCGATCCAGAAACACGTCAACCTGCCGTTCCGCGCCATCCAGGCCGTCGGCCTGCGCACCGCGCCCGATGGCACGGGCGACATCGTGATGACGCCGGAAGCCGACCGCAACCTGTCTTACCTGCTGCTCTGGCCGCATGTGCGCGCCGGCAAGCGCGGCCGGGTCGAACCCGTGCTGCGCGGCATCCCCGATGCCGCCGGCGCCGCCCGCGTGCTCGCCGCCGCGCTCGATCCATCGCGCGCACCGGCCGCGATCATGCCGGTCGCCGCCAGTCCGCTGCGCGACAGAAGCCAGGATAGCGATGCGATGGACGCGCTCGCCTCGCGCGGTCACGCGGCATGAGCGGCGCCGCACCCTATCATGACGACGACGCACCGCCGCATGTGCCGCGCTGGGCGGTGATCGCGGCGGGGTGCCTCATGCTCGGCACCGTCGCCCTCGCGACAATTTCGCGCCTGACCACGCCTGATTACAGCCTGCCCGCGGCCACCGCGCCGATCATGGCGGTCCGCTTCATCCAGACCGAGGCGCAGGCCCTGCTGGTGCAGAACGCCGCCACCGGCAAGCCCATCACCACCATCGCGCCCAGCGCCGATGCCTTCCTGCGCACCACCCTGCGCACCATGATCGAGGCCCGCCTGGCCGATGGCTTCTCGCGCACCGCCCCGTTTCTGCTGATCCCCGCTGCCCACCATGTCCTGATCCTCGATGACCCCACCACCGGTGAGCACATCGACCTGCAGGCGTTCGGCCCCAGCAATTCCGGCCAGTTCAAGGCCCTGATGCTTCACAACGGAGACCGCTCATGATCGGCACCAAGCAACGCATCGATCTGCGCTGCCAGATCGACTTCGAACAGACTCCACAAAGCCTGCACGCCCACGCGATTCCGCAGGATGTCGAAATCTGGCCCGGCGATGAAATCCTGCTGCACGACGCGCCCGAAATGGTCGGCTTCGGCGAACGCCTGACCGGCGAATGCACCGCAACACTGCTCCGCGCCGGCCGCCTCGAACGCGCCTGGACGCAGTTCCGCTCGCTGTTCGAAATCGGCGAGCTCTACGAAGTCGGCTTCCAGCCGCTCGCAGACTTCAACATCGCCCCGACCCATACCGGAGTCTGAGATCATGAACGCCATGACCAGCACGATCGCAGCACCCGACATTCACAGCGCGCCGAACGCCCAGACCGAAGCCGCGCAGAACAGCACCATGCTGAGCCCGCGCTTCTACACCACCGATTTCGCTGCCCTCGACAAGATCGACGTCGGCCCGATCCGCGATCAGTGGGAAACCCTGATGGCCGAGTTGAAGGCCGACCCCAACAAGGGTCATTTCGCCCGCACCGATGAATTCAAGGTCGACATCTCCGGCATGCCCGAAGCGCTCCGCCGCGAGTTCCTCGATTTCCTGGTCAGCTCGGTCACCGCCGAATTCTCCGGCTGCGTGCTCTACGCCGAAATCAAGAAACGCTGCGGCAACGAAGATCTTCGCCGCCTGTTCGGCTACATGAGCCGCGATGAAGCCCGCCACGCCGGCTTCATCAACGAGGCGCTGCGCGACCTCAACACCCGTGTCGACCTCGGCTTTCTCACACGGGCGAAAAAATACCATTTCTTCAAGCCGAAATTCATTTTCTACGCGACCTATCTGTCGGAAAAGATCGGCTACGCCCGCTACATCACCATCTACCGCCAGCTCGAAGCCCATCCCGAACTGCGCATCCACCCGATCTTCAAATGGTTCCGCGAGTGGTGCAACGATGAATTCCGCCACGGCGAAGCCTTCGCTCTGCTGATGCGCGCCAACCCCTGGATGCTGACCGGCATGAACAAGCTCTGGGTGCGGTTTTTCCAGCTCGCCGTGTTCGCCACCATGTATGTGCGCGACCACGCGCGGCCCAATTTCCACGCTGCCCTTGGGCTCGACCCCACCGCGTACGACATGCAGGTGTTCCGCATCACCAGCAAAATCGCCCAGCAGGTGTTCCCGATCACGCTCGACATCGAAAACCCCGCCTTCCTCGCCGGGCTCGAACGCCTGCGGAAAATCGACGTCGCGAATCAGGCGATCCGCGACGTGCCGGGCATCGGTGCGAAACTCAAACGCGCCTCCTACGCCGTCCGCGCCGCCGCCAGCTTCGCGCGGCTCTATCTCATGCGCACCAAGGCCCAGGCACTGCCGGCCGACGTGCGCCTGCAACCCACCTGGTAAGCCCAAGGACCCATCATGAGCAACTACATCATCCCTGGACTGTTCGCCCTGTTCATCTGGTGGTTCAGCACCGGCGCGATCATTTTCCTCGATGGCCTGCCCCGGCCGACCTTCAAATGGAGCATGCTGGGTGCGACCACCGTTTTCGCCATCTGCGTCATCGGGCTGGTGAAGGTCAGCGGCGAACAAACCGTCGCCGCCGCCTACTGGGCCTTCGGTTTTGGCCTGTTCGCCTGGGGCTGGCAGGAAATCAGCTTCTACATGGGCTTCGTCACCGGCCCGCGCACCGCGTCGTGCCCGGAAAACTGCAAGGGCTGGAAACATTTCGGCCACGCCATCCAGACCAGCCTGTGGCATGAACTCGCCATCATCGGCTCGGCGGTCATCATCGTCGTCGCCACCTGGGGCCAGCCGAACCAGATCGGCGTCTGGACCTTCATGGTGCTGTGGTGGATGCACCAGAGTGCGAAGCTCAACGTCTTCCTCGGCGTGCGCAACCTGAACGAAGAGTTCCTGCCGGAACATCTGAACTTCCTCAAAAGCTTCCTCAAGCGCAAGCCGATGAACCTGCTGTTCCCGTTCTCGATCACCATTTCCACCGTGATCGGCACCATCATGTTCGAACACGCCGGCCGCGCCACCACGGGCTTTGCCCGCGCCGGCGATACCTTCATCGGCGTGATGATGGCGCTCGCCATCCTCGAACATTGGTTCCTCGTGCTGCCGCTGCCGGCCGCGAAACTCTGGAACTGGGGCCTGAAATCCCACAAACCCGCGCGCGCGTTCGACGTCGAAATCGTGGCCGGCTTCCTCGGCGCCGGCAAGACCACCTTCATGCGCCGCCGACTCGACATGCTGGGCAATGTTCCGGTGGAAACCCGTGAAAAAACCGTCGTCCTGGTCAATGATTTCAGCACCGTCGGCATCGATGGCTCGCTGCTCCGCGGCCAGGGGGCGGATGTGGTGGAACTGCCGAACGGCTGCATCTGCTGCACCCTGAAAAACGACCTCGCCAGCCAGCTCGAAGACGTTGTCGGCAAATTCGCGCCGGACCGCGTGCTGATCGAACCCTCCGGCGTCGCCGATCTCGCCTCGCTGATCGGCGTGCTGGAACGCCCGGCCATCGCTCCGTTCAAGCGCAGCCTCTCGGTCATCACCATGATCGATGCCAGCGCCTTCCTCGGCGATTTCGCTGAAATGCAGGGACATTTCACCGCCCAGGCCAAACTCGCCTCGCTGCTGATCGTCAACAAGACCGATCTGGTCAGCGCCGCCGAACGCGACCTGGTCGAGGAAACCCTGCAACGCCTGAACCCGGATGTGCGGATCATCACCGCCCGCTACGGCTCGGTACCGGCCGAGGTTTTCGCGGCGACCACCAAAGCCCGCAAAGACCCCACCGCCGCCGATGACGAACGCGCCGCCACCCCCGCGCCAACCGTGCGCCACGTGCAGGAATACGAGGCCAAACCCGCACCGGTTCTCCCCCACAGCCCCGCAGCGGCCCCAACGCCGGCGCCGCAGCAAGTCAACCACGCCCCGCAGGCGCATAACCACGATCACGCCCACGACCATGCCGCGCACGACCACGCGGCCTGCACCGATACCGGCTGCGACCACCCCGATCATCACCACGATCACGACCACGCCCACCAGGACGCACTCGGCTTCAGCTCATGGGCCGGCACGCTCGATAACATCTGCGACGCCGACGCCCTTCGCCACGTGCTCGATGCCGCAGCCGCCGGCAATTTCGGCAGCATCGCCCGGCTCAAAGGCCTCGCCCGCATCGGCCGCGGCTGGGTCCAGTTCGACATCGCCGGCCACCGCGCCAGCATGGGTGCCTTCGCCGCCCCGGCCGATGAGGAACCCCGCGTCATCGCAATCGGCCGCAACCTCGATGAAGCCGGCCTCGCCGCCGCCTTTGCCGGCTGCTCCATGCGCCTCGCGGCCGAATAAGCCATCGATCTGGGAGATCATCCAATGAACTACGAAACTTTCTTCACGTCCGGGCTCGACCAACTCCGAAAGGAAGGCCGCTACCGCGTGTTTGCCGACATCGAACGCCACGCCGGCAACTTCCCGCACGCCACCCAGTACGGCGAAGGCGGCGAACGCCCCGTCACCGTCTGGTGCTCGAACGACTACCTCGGCATGGGCCAGCACCCCACCGTGCTCAGCGCGATGCACGCAGCCCTCGACAAATGCGGCGCCGGCGCCGGCGGCACCCGCAACATCGCCGGCACCAACCACTACCATACCGTGCTCGAACACGAACTCGCCGATCTGCACGGCAAAGACGCCGCCCTGCTGTTCAACTCGGGCTATATGTCGAACTGGGCCTCGCTCTGCACCCTCGCCCATAAACTGCCCAACTGCGTCGTCCTGTCCGACGCGCTCAACCACGCCTCGATGATCGAAGGCATCCGCCACAGCCGCGCCCAATGCGAGGTTTTCGCCCATAACGACCCCGCCGACCTCGCCCGCAAACTCGCGGCCATCGATCCCGCGCGACCCAAACTGATCGCCTTCGAATCAGTCTACTCAATGGACGGCGACGTCGCGCCGATCGCCGATATCTGCGATGTCGCCGACCAATACGGTGCGATGACCTACCTCGATGAAGTCCACGCCGTCGGCCTGTACGGCCCGCGCGGCGGCGGCATCTCTGAACGCGACAACAACGCCCACCGCCTCACCGTGATCGAAGGCACCCTCGCCAAAGGCTTCGGCGTCATCGGCGGCTACATCACGGGCTCGACCGCGCTGTGCGACTTTGTCCGCAGCTACGCCTCCGGCTTCATCTTCACCACCGCCCTGCCACCCATGGTCGCCGCCGGCGCGCTCGCCAGCATCCGTCACCTGAAGTCCAGCAGCGCCGAACGGGACCGCATGCACGACCGCGTCGCCCGCCTGCGCGCCAAACTCACCCGCGCCGGGCTGCCCCACCTCGAAAACCCCAGCCATATCGTCCCCGTCATGGTCGGCGACCCGGTCCAGTGCAAAACCATCAGCGATACCCTGCTCGATCGCTTCGGCATCTACGTCCAACCCATCAACTACCCCACCGTCCCCCGCGGCACCGAACGCCTGCGCCTCACCCCCTCACCCCTGCACACCGACGCCGATATCGACCACCTGGTCGACGCCCTGGCCACCATCTGGCACGAAATGTCGATCCAGTTGGCGGCTTGATGAGTGGCGCTGGGAGTAGGGAAGGCCAGGGGCTCTGCCCCTGGACCCCGTTAAAGGCGGAGCCTTTAAAATCCATTAGTTTTAGGCAAGGGGAGGGCGACCCAGGCCAGATCGACGGTAGCGGGTTCTAAGGGCTAAGCCCTTAGTGGGGGTCGAGGGGGCAAAGCCCCCCGCCTTCCTTACTCCCAGCCTCACCCACCATGCCGCACAACCGGCCACGACATCACGTGGCCGGCGGGGACCATGGGCACCAACGTGGCGATGATGGCATCGACGGTGTCGGTGTCGGTGCAGAATTCGATGGCGAGGGGCAGGTCGACGTCGAAGTGCAGCATGTCGGCGGCGTGGATGATGCCTTTGGCGGAGAGTCCGGCGATGCCGCGCAGGACGGAGGCGCCGGTGATGCCTTGGGATTGCAGGGATTTGAGGATGTCATCCATCAGGGATTTGCGTTTGCCGTGATCGGATTCGTGGATGGCGATGCGGATCATGGTGGCTGGCTGGGTCATGGTTGAGCTTCCTTACAGGTTGCGGGCGGCGTAGGCGCCGAGGAACACGCCGGCGAAGCCGAGTCCGACCGAGAGTGCGACGTACAGGGCGGCTTTCATTGCTTCGCCGTTTTCGACCAGCAGCAGGGTTTCGAGTTCGAAGGTCGAGAAGGTGGTATAGCCGCCGAGGAAGCCGGTGAGCACGCCGGTCCGGATTGCGGGTCCGAGGTCGAAGCGTTCGAGGGTTGCGAAGAACAGGAAGCCGATCAGCAGGGAGCCGAGCAGGTTGATGCTGAGCACGGCGAACGGAAAATCGCGTCCCAGGGTGTTCTGCACGGCGATGGTCTGGCCGTAGCGCGCCCAGCAGCCGAGCGTGCCGAAGACGGCGATGGCGAGGAGTGTTTTCATATCTGTCCTTTCGTGATGGCAACCAAAAACGCGCGTGCGCCGCCCGGTTGGGGGCGGTGTGGCGGGCGTTGGGCTTGGAGTGGAGTTGCGGGCACGGCCTGATCCTTCCGAACGACGGATTTGCAAGGAACAGGAGTCATCAGCCCCGCGGGCGGTTACATGGCGAACTCCATCGCCGCAGGCAGATTGTTGGCTCACGCAAATTTTGTCAAACCAAAAAGTTTTCTGCTTCTTTTTTACAAAAAAGAAGCGCTTCCCTGTCTGCCCGCGACCCGGCCAAACCCTTGGAATCTGCACATGCCCACCGCCCCGATCCCCGACCTTTCCAAGCCCCCGCTCTCACTGCGTCAGCTGCGCACCCGGCGCCAGCCGTTGCGCGACGTGCTGGCGCCCTCCCCGGCGCCGATCAAGCCGTTCGACAATCTGGCGGTCTGGATCACCAGCCGCGTCGGCACCATGGGGTTTTTTCTGGTCATTTTCACCTGGACGGTCAGTTGGCTCGGCTGGAACGTGCTGGCGCCGAAGCCCTTGCAGTTCGACCCGCCGATGGCTTTCGTGTTCTGGCTGTTCATTTCCAACGTCATTCAGCTCCTGCTGATGCCGCTGATCATGGTGGGGCAGAACATTCAGGGCCGGCAGGCCGAATTGCGGGCCGAGCACGATCTGGACATCAACGTCCGCGCCGAGGAGGAAATCGAGGTTATTCTGAACCATCTGGAATATCAGAACGCCCTGCTGATCGCGATGCTGCGCAAGCTCGACATCAATATCGACGAGGTTCTGGCCAACACCGCGCCGGATGCCGATGCCTGAGTTAGCCGCGCGCCTGCAGAAACCGGCTGAACGCGCGCAATGAGATATCCGACACGTGATGCTCGATGCCCTCGGCATCCGCCTCGGCGGTGTCCGCCGGCACGCCGATCGCTTCGAGCACCTGCACCACCAGCCGATGGCGCGTGCGCACCCGCTCGGCCAGGGCCAGCCCGGCCGCGGTCAGGAACACGCCGCGATAGGGTTTCGCGGTCGCTAGCCCCTCACGCTTCAAGCGGTTGATGCTTTTCGCCGCGGTCGGGTGGGAAACGCCGAGTCGGCGGGCAATGTCGATCGGCCGTGCCTCGCCGTTAGCCGCCAGCAGATCGGCGATCAGTTCGACATAATCCTCAAGCAGCGCTGTCGATTGCGCCGTCCGCGCCCGCCCGAACCGCTCCGCCTGGGTCGGTTCGGCGGGCAGGCCATCATCGCGTGCGGGGGCGGCGGTCATGATCTCTTCCTTAGCTTCGCGGGCCGGAATCGCCAATAAGGCGAAGGGTGCGTTTCTTTTTTGGCAAAGGACCGCCATTCTGCGCCGCGCCCGATGATCGGCGTGTAACCATTGATGCGCTTTCGCCGTATGCCCCTATATTGATCAACTAGGGAACCCAATGACCGATCCAGACAGCGCCGCGACCGATGCCAACCTGCTCGAGACTCTGGCCAACCTGCGCTGGAATCGGTTTCACACCATCGTCGTCCTGCTGTTCGGCCTCGGCTGGGCGCTCGATGCGTTCGAGGTGACGTTGATCGGCAATGTGCTGGGTGCGCTGCGCCAGCATTTCCATCTCGGCAGCAACGCCATGTCGTTCATTCTGGCGTCCTGGTTCGCCGGGCTGATGCTCGGCGCTTCGGGGTTCGGCATCCTGTCGGATCGGTACGGCCGGCGGCGGGTGTTTCTGGCCAGCCTGGTGCTGTACGGCGTGGCGACGCTGGCGACCGCGTTTGCGCCCGATCTGGCGGTGTTGATGGTGCTGCGGCTGATTGCGGGCATCGGCGTCGGTGCGGAATATGCGGCGATCAATGCGGCGATCGCGGAGCTGGTGCCGAGCCGGTCGCGCGGCCGGGCCTCGGCGATCGTGCTGAATTTCTGGCCGGTCGGCAGTTTCGTGGCTGCCCTGCTGGCCTGGCTGGTGCTGTCGGCGCTGCCGGCCGACCTCGGCTGGCGGGTGGTGTTCGCGCTCGGCGGCGCCATTGCACTCTCGGCAGCGTGGTTTCGCCGGCATCTGCCGGAAAGCCCGCGCTGGCTGATCGAGGCGGGGCGGCGCGAGGATGCGCGCGTGATCATCGGCCGGATCGCGGCGGGGCTGACCGATGCGACCCCGCTGGCGCCCGCGCCGGTGGTGCAGCGGGTCCGGCGCGAGGTGAACGGCTTGCGCGTGCTGCTGCGGCACTATCCCGGCCGGCTCGCGCTCGGCGCCGTGCTCGATTTCGCCGAAGCCTCCGGCTACTACGGCCTGTTCGCGTTTCTGCCGATCGTGGTGCTACCCGCGCTGCATCTGCCGCCGGCGCGCCTGCCGCTGTTTTATCTGGCGGGCAGTGTCGGCGCGCTGATCGGCGGGTTCGCCGCCGCATCGCTGCTCGACCGGATCGGCCGCGGGGTCACGGTGGCGGGGTTCTATCTCGCCACCGCGTTGGCGCTGATCGGCTTCGCCGCGATCACCGGCATGGGTGCCGGGGCGATCATGCTGGGGTTCGCGCTGGTCAATCTGCTGGCGACCGGCAGCTGGATCGCCGCCTACCCGATGTTTGCCGAATTGTTCCCGACCAGCCTGCGCGCGACCGGCATCGGCGCTTCGGTCGCGGTCGGGCGGATCGGGGCGGCGCTGTCGCCGTTTCTGGTGGGGTATGTCGGCGCGCGCAGCATGCCGGCGGCGCTGGTGATGCTGGCGGGATTCTGGGCGCTGGGGGCGGTGGCTGTTCTGGTGTGGCGGCGGCGCGGCGGCATCGAGGCGCGGGGGCTGGCGCTCGAACAACTCGCCGTGGAGCCCGCGCGCTATGTTTGATGGCGAGCCAGTGGTGCCGTTGATCACAGCGACCGGGCCGGTGCTGATTTTCGGTGGCCCGTACAGCAATATCCAGGCGACCGAGGCGCTGTTCGATGAGGCGCGGCGGCTCGGCATCGCGCCCGACCAGATGATCTGCACCGGCGATATCGTGGCCTATGGCGCCGATCCGCAGGCCTGCGTCGATCTGATCCGCGGCCATCCTGTCGCGACCGTGATGGGCAATTGCGAGGAGCAACTCGCCCAGAACGCGCCCGATTGCGGCTGCGGCTTCGCGGCCGGTTCGGCGTGCGACCGGCTTTCGGCCGGCTGGTTCGGCTACGCCAATGCGCGCGTCGATGCGGCCGCGAAACGCTGGATGGCGGGGCTGCCGCGCCGGATCGACCTTGCGATCGGCGGCCGGCGTCTCGCGATCGTGCATGGCGCGCCGAGCCGGATCAACCGCTTCGTATTCGGCTCGGACCCTGAGCCGATGCTTGCCGATGAAATCGCCCTGACCGGTGCGGATGGCGTGATCGCCGGGCATTGCGGCCTTGGTTTCACCCGCATGGTGGGCGGCAAACTCTGGCATAACGCCGGCGCGGTGGGGCTGCCGGCGAACGATGGCACGCCGCGCGGCTGGTTTTCGGTGCTGACGCCGCACGGCGATGGGTTCAGCATCACGCCGATGCCGCTCGCGTTCGATCACCGTGCGGCGGCGTTCGCGATGCGCGCGGCGGGGCTGGCCGAGGACTACGCCGGCGCGATCGAGAGGGCGATCCGCCGGCAGCCGCCGCACCGCCGGCCGATGCGGTGGTCGCGCTGGAGCGGCTGGAAACCCTGTGGGTCAACACCGGCACGCTGTGCAATCTGGCGTGCGCCGGCTGCTATATCGAGAGCAGCCCGCGCAACGACCGGCTCGCCTATATCGCGCCCGAAATCCTGAAATCCCTGCTGGACGAGGCGCGTGACCGCCAGCCTGACCTGCGCGAAATCGGCTTCACCGGCGGTGAGCCGTTCATGAACCCGGCGATCATGCCGATGCTGGGTGATGCGCTCGACCGGGGGTATCGCGTGCTGGTGCTGACCAACGCGATGCGGCCGATGCAGCGGCATTTCGACGCGCTGCGGGCGCTGCGCGCGGCGCATGGGGCAAAGCTCGGGGTGCGGGTTTCGCTCGATCATTTCACCCCGTCCGGGCATGAGGCGTTGCGCGGCGCCGACAGTTGGCAGCCGGCGCTGGCCGGGCTGCGCGCGCTGGATGCGGCGGGTTTCGCCCCCTCGGTCGCGGCGCGGTTCGATCCGGCGCTGGCGAGCGAGGCCGAGATCCGGGCGGGGTTTGCCGGGCTGTTCGCGGAAGAGGGCTTCGCCATCGATGCGGCCGATCCGGCGGCGCTGGTGCTGTTCGCCGAATTGGCGACGGCAACCCCGGTTCCCGGCGTGGCGGCGGCGGCGTGGCAGGCGCTGCGGTCGCGCGGGGCGGATGCGATGTGCCGGACCGCGCGGATGGTGGTGCAGCGCAAGGGAGAGTCTCGCGCCTCGATCGTGGCGTGCACGCTGCTGCCCTACGAGGCGCGGTTCGATCTGGGATCGACGCTGGCGGCTTCGGCGCGGCCGGTCACGCTCGATCACCCGTATTGCGCGCAATTCTGCGTGTTCGGCGCCTCCTCCTGCATGGGCGCGCGATGAGCGGCACGGCGGTGGCGCGCGGTGCCTGGTGGCGGCCGGCGGCATTCGGCCTGGTGATCGTGCTGGTGGTGGCGGCGGTCATCGCGCTCGGGCGGCATCGGCTGACGCTGGCGGGGCTGGAAGCTCACGCGGCGGCGCTTGGGGCGGCGGTGGCGGATCACCGCGTTGCGGCGTTCGCGCTGTATTTCCTGATCTATGTCGTGGCGACGGCGATTTCGCTGCCCGGTGCGGTGGTGCTGACGCTGGCGGCCGGGGCGCTGTTCGGCGTGGTGGCGGGCAGCATCCTGGTCTCGTTCGCCGCCTCGATCGGCGCGTCGCTCGCGTTTCTGAGCGCGCGGTTCCTGCTGCGCGATGCGGCGCTGGCGCGGTTTCCTGACCTGTTCGCGCGGATCGAACGGGGAATCGCGCGCGACGGTGCGCTATACTTGATCTCGCTGCGGCTGGTGCCGGCGGTGCCGTTCGTCGCGATCAATCTGCTGGCCGGGCTGACCAGCCTGCCCCTGCGGCGGTTCTATTGGGCGAGCCAGATCGGCATGCTGCCGGCGACGCTGATTTTCGTCAACGCGGGCGCCAGCGTCGCAACCCTCGGGCCGCATCAGGCGATCCTGACGCCGCGGCTGATCATGGGGCTGCTGCTGCTGGCCGCCCTGCCGGTTGCCGCCCCGCTGCTGCGCAACGCGCTCGCTGCACGTCAGCGCTATGCCGGCTGGCGGCGGCCGCGCCGGTTCGATCGGAATCTGGTGGTGATCGGCGCGGGTTCGGCCGGGCTGGTGACCGCCTATGTCGCGAGCGCGCTGAAGGCCAGCGTCACGCTGATCGAACAGGCGGCGATGGGCGGCGATTGCCTGAATACCGGCTGCGTTCCCTCGAAAGCGCTGCTGCACGCGGCACGTAGCGGCATGGATTATAGCCAGGCGCGTGCGGCGGTGCGCGCGGCGATCGCGGCGATCGCGCCGCATGATTCGGTGGCGCGCTATCAGGCCCTGGGGGTCGATGTGCGGCGCGGCCACGCGACCATCGAAACCCCCTGGTCGGTCTCGGTCGATGGTGAAACGCTGACGAGCCGCGCGATCGTGATCGCGACCGGTGCCGCGCCGCTGGTGCCGAATTTACCGGGGCTGGCCGATTGCCCGTTCGCGACCTCGGAAACGCTGTGGGATATCGAGGCGCTGCCGGCGCGGCTGGTCGTGCTCGGCGGCGGGCCGATCGGCTGCGAAATGGCGCAGGCCTTCGCACGGCTCGGCAGCACCGTGACCCTGGTGGAACTCGCCGACCGGCTGCTGGGGCGCGAGGATGATGATGTCTCGGCGGCGATGGCGGCCGCCCTGCGGCGCGATGGTGTCGCGGTGCTCACCGGACATCGCGCCGTCGCGGTGCATCGCGATGATGCGGGGTTTTCGCTCGAAGCGCTGCACGGCGATGCGCCGGTGAGGCTCGGGTTCGACCGCATCCTGGTCGCCCTCGGCCGCGTGCCGCGCACCGCCGGGTTCGGACTGGAGGCTCTGGGCATTGCGCTGACGCCGGCAAAAACCATCGAGACCGACGCGTGGCTGCAAACGATTCTGCCCAATGTGTTCGCCTGCGGCGATGTCGCCGGCCCGTATCAATTCACCCATGTCGCCGGATTCCAGGCCGGGTTCGCCGCGCTGAACGGGCTGTTCGCGCCGTTCTGGCGGTTCCGGCCGGATTATCGGGCGGTGCCGGCGGTGACCTATACCAGCCCGGAAATCGCGCGGGTCGGGCTGAACCAGCGCGCGGCGCGCGCGGCCGGCATTGCGTTCGAAACAACACGCTACGACTTCAGCGAGCTCGATCGCGCGATTGCCGAGGGCGATACCGAAGGCTTCGTCACCGTGCTGACCAAACCGGGGTCGGACCGGATTCTGGGCGCGACCATCGTGGGCACCCAGGCCGGCGAAATGCTGACCGGCTTTACCATCGCCATGCAGCACAAGCTCGGCCTGAAAAAACTGCTCGGCGTGATCTACCCCTACCCGACCCGGTCCGAAGCGATCCGCGCGGTGGCGGGCCAGTGGCGGCAGCGCCATGCCTCGGCGCGCGGGCTTGCCGTGCTGGCATGGTTTCACGCCCGGCGGCGCGGATGAACGGCGCGCTGACCGTGGTGATCCCGACGCTGAACGAGGCCCCTGCCCTGCCCGCGCTGCTGGCCCTGCTCGCGCGATCCGCCCTGGTCGGCGCGGTGGTGATCAGCGACGGCGGCAGCACCGATGACACGGTGGCGATCGCCGCATCGCACGGCGCGATCGTGGTGGCCGGCGGTGCCGGGCGGGGCGCGCAGGTTTCACGCGGCATCGCCGCCGCACCCTCGGCGTGGCTGTTGCTGCTGCACGCGGATTCGCTGCCGCAACCCGGCTGGGATGACGCGATGTCCCGCTGCATCGCCAGCAATCGGTCCGGGCAGGCGTGGTACGGGCGGCTGCGCCTGGCGAGTGCCGATCCGCGCGCCCGGCTGATCGAATACGGTGCGGCGCTGCGCTGCGCGCTGCTCCGGCTGCCCTACGGCGATCAGGCGCTGCTGATCCACCGCGATACGCTGGCCGCGATCGGCGGCATGCCGCCCCTGCCGCTGATGGAAGACGTCGCCCTCGCGCGCCGGCTCGGCCGCGCGCGGCTCGCACCCTGCGACATGATCGTCATGACCGACGCCGCTGCCTATGCGCGCGACGGCTGGCTGCGGCGCAGCCTGCGCAACCTCGCACGGCTGGCACGGTTTCTGGCCGGCGCCGATGCCGTGCTTCTGGCGGCCCAATACCGGCGATGAGCCGGCCCGTAATCGTGCTGTTCACCCGCATCCCGCGCCTCGGCGTCGGTAAACGGCGGCTCGCCGCCACCCGCGGCGATCGCGCGGCCCTCCGCCTCGCCCGCGCCATGCTGAACCGCACCATGCGGCTGCTGCGCGGCATGCGAACGATCGAGCGCGTCATCGCCGTCGCCCCCGCACACCACGCACGCCTGCCAGCCACAGGCTTCACCATCATCGGCCAAAGCCGCGGCGATCTCGGTGCGCGCATGCAGGCCCTGTTCCGGCACTACCAACACCGACCCGTGCTGATCATCGGCAGCGATATCCCGACCATCACACCCGATGACCTGCGCACCGCCTGCCGCCGCCTGCGCGGCGCCGACGCCGTATTCGGTCCCGCCACCGACGGCGGCTACTGGCTCATCGGCCTCGCCGGGAAACGACCCGACCCGATCTTCCCCAACGTCCGCTGGTCCACCCCCCACACCCTCGCCGATACCAAACGCACCTTCACCACCCGCCGCACCTGCACCCTCCGCGAACACGCCGACCTCGATATGTGAGGTTGGGGCTGGGGCGCGTAAGTAAGCAAGGCCAGGGGCTCTGCCCCTGGACCCCGTTAAAGGCGGAGCCTTTAAAATCCATTAGTTTTAGGCAAGGGGAGGGCGACACAGACCAGATCAGTGGAAAGTCCGAGGCAGCGCCCTCCCCTTGCCTAAAACTAGCGGGTTCTAAGGGCTCCGCCCTTAGTGGGGGTCGAGGGGGCAAAGCCCCCCGCCTTGCTTACTTACGCGCCCCAAACCCAACCTCACACGTCGAGGTTGGCGACTTTGAGGGCGTTGCCGACGATGAAGTCGCGGCGGGGTTCGACGACGTCGCCCATCAGGGTTGAGAAGATCTGGTCGCTTTCCTCGGCGTCGCCGATGCGGACCTGGAGCAGGCGGCGCAGGTCGGGGTCGAGGGTGGTGTGCCAGAGTTGGTCGGGGTTCATTTCGCCGAGGCCTTTGAAGCGTTGGATCGACAGGCCTTTGCGGCCGATGGCGAACAGGGCTTCGACCAGGCTGGAGGGGCCTTGGACGGGTTTTTCGGTCTCGCCCTGGCGCAGGGCGGGCGGGGTGGTGAACATGGTCGCGAGGCGACCGGCGCGGTCGGCCAGCCAACGGGCTTCGGTGGAGCGCAGGGTGGCGAGGTCGAGGGTGAAGCGTTCGGCGACGCCGCGGACGGTGCGGCCGATGATGATGCCGCCGGCATCGACCGCGACGACCCAGCCGCGTTCGTTGGGCGGGGAGATGGCATCGAGCCGTTGGGCGAGGATGGGGGCGCGATCGGTCATCTGGCCGGGTTCGGCGCCGAGCACACCGACGATGGCGGCTTGTTCGATGTAGGCGACCGGCATGTCGCGCGCGAGGTCTGTGATGCGGCGGGAGGCTTCGCGCAGGAAGGGGAGTTCGGCTGCGAGGTCGATGCCATCGATGCGGGCTTCGTTGAGGGCGCGCTCGAAGAGGTAGGCTTCCATGGCGTCGTCGTCTTTGAGGTAGCGTTCCTCGTTGCCGCGTTTGGCGCGGTAGAGCGGCGGCTGGGCGATGTAGAGGTGGCCGCGTTCGATCAGTTCGCGCATCTGGCGGAAGAAGAAGGTGAGCAGCAGGGTGCGGATGTGCGAGCCGTCGACATCCGCGTCCGTCATGATGACGATGCGGTGGTAGCGGAGTTTGGAGACGTCGAAACCGCCTTGTTCGGGTTCGGTCGGGCCGATGCCGGTGCCGAGTGCGGTGATCAGGGTGCCGATTTCGGCGGAGCCGAGCATGCGGTCGAAGCGGGCGCGTTCGACGTTGAGGATTTTGCCTTTCAGCGGCAGGATGGCTTGGGTTTTGCGGTCGCGCCCTTGTTTGGCGGAGCCGCCGGCCGAATCGCCTTCGACGATGAAAATCTCGGATTTGGCGGGGTCGCGTTCCTGGCAATCGGCGAGTTTGCCGGGCAGGGTGCTGATATCGAGCACGCCTTTGCGGCGGGTGAGTTCGCGCGCCTTGCGGGCGGCTTCGCGGGCGGAGGCGGCGTCCATGACTTTCTGGACGATCAGGCGGCCTTCCTTGGGGTGGGTTTCGAACCAGTGTTCGACCGCATCGGCCACGGCGGCCTGGACCAGGGGCTGCACTTCGGAGGAGACCAGCTTGTCCTTGGTCTGCGAGGAGAATTTCGGGTCGGGCACCTTGACCGAGAGGACGGCGGTCAGGCCTTCGCGCATATCCTCGCCGTTGAGGGAGAGGTTGTCTTTTTTGCTGACCTGGTCGGCGATTTTGGAGACGACGCGGGTCAGCGCCGAGCGGAAGCCGGCGAGATGGGTGCCGCCGTCGCGCTGGACGATGTTGTTGGTGAAGCAGAGCATGGTTTCGTGGTAGGTTTCGTTCCATGCGAGGGCGAATTCGACGCGGATGCCGCCGACCGCATCGACTTTATAGTCGGTGATCGGGGGGCCGAAAATCGGGGTTTTGGCGCGGTCGAGCCAGTTGACGAATTCGATCAGGCCGCCCTTGTATAGGAAATTGGCTTCCTGCACCGGGGTGTGGCGTTCATCGCGCAGGTTGATGGCGAGGCCGGAGTTGAGGAAGGCGAGTTCGCGCAGGCGGCGTTCGAAGATCGCGTAGTCGAATTCGACATGGGTGAACGTGCCGGAGGAGGGTTTGAAGGTGACTTCCGAGCCGGTCGGGTGATCGGACGGACCGATGATTTTCAGCGGGGCGACGGCGTCGCCGTGTTCGAAGCGGATGAAATGTTCGAGGCCTTCGCGCCAGATGCGCACTTCCATCCATTCCGACAGCGCATTGACCACGGCGGCGCCGACGCCATGCAGGCCGCCGGAGACTTTGTAGGAATTCTGGTTGAACTTGCCGCCGGCGTGCAGTTTGGTGAGCACGACTTCGGCGGCGGAGATACCTTCTTCGTGGTGGATATCGGTCGGGATGCCGCGGCCGTTGTCGGTCACGGTCATCGAGCCATCGCCGTTGAGCACGACATCGACCTTGTCGGCGAAACCGGCCTGCGCTTCATCGACCGCGTTGTCGATGATTTCGGTGCCCATGTGATGGAGGCCGGACCCGTCATCGGTATCGCCGATATACATGCCGGGGCGCTTGCGCACGGCATCGAGGCCGCGGAGCACGCTGATCGAGGCGGCATCGTACGCGACATCGGGCTGTTGTTCGGGCGGGATGGGCATAGGGGTCGTATCGGCCGTATCGGTCATGCCGGGTGGTTACTCCGAAGGGTGGGATTTGCGGTGTTTCTAGCAGAAAACCGCCGATTCGCCTAATGCCCGGGCGTCGGCGCGCGGGCGTGGGGCCGAGGTGGCGGGGGCCGGTTTTTCCGGTCACGCAAAAGCCGAGAGTAGCGGGCGCCGGCCGTTAGCGAACCCGCTTGGGCAACCACAGCGCCGCCAGCCCGAGCACGGGCAGGAAGGCGCAGATGCGGTAGACGGTGGTGATGCTGGTCCAATCCGCCACCACGCCGAGCCCTGCGGCACCCAGCCCGGCGACACCGAAGGCGAGGCCGAAAAACAGGCCGGAGACGGCGCCGACGCGCCCGGGCATCAGATCGTTGGCAAACACCACGATCGCGGAGAACGCCGAGGACAGGACCAGGCCGATCACCACGCTGAGCGCGACCGTCGCGTTCAGCCCGACATAGGGCAGCAGGAGGGTGAACGGCAGCACGCCGAGGATCGAGCCGATAATCACCGCGCGCCGCCCGATGCGATCGCCGATCGGCCCGCCGATCATGGTGCCGGCCGCAGCCGCCGCGAGGAACACGAACAAATCGATCTGCGCCTGCTGCACGGTGATGTGAAACCGGTGGATCAGGTAGAAAATGTAATAGGAATTGATGCTGGCGAGATAGACGAATTTCGACATCATCAGCACGCCGAGCAGCACCAGCGGCACCACGACGCTGGCCGGCTTGGTACCCGCGACCACGGGCGGGCGTACCCGCGGCTTGGCGTGGCCGCTGGCGCGGAACCAGACGCCGACCGCGGTCAGGATCGCCATGGCCAGCAACGCCGCCAGCGAAAACCACGCCATGCTCGCCCGCCCGCGCGGCAGGATGAAAAAAGCGGCCAGCAACGGGCCGAGCGACTGGCCGAAATTGCCGCCGACCTGAAATATCGACTGCGCGAACCCGTGCGCGCCGCCGGACGCAACGCGCGCGATCCGCGAGGATTCGGGATGAAAGATCGAGGAGCCGACCCCGAGCAGCGCGGCTGCGCCCAGCAATTCGGGATAGGTGCCGGCAAAGGCGAGACCGACCAGGCCGATCAGGGTGAACCCCATGCCGAACGGCAGGGAAAACGGCTGGGGCCGCGCATCGGTATAGAGGCCGATCATGGGTTGGAGGATCGACGCCGTCACCTGATAGACCAGCGTGATCAGGCCGATCTGCGCGAAATTCAGGTGGAACCCGCCTTTCAGCAGCGGATAGATCGCGGGCAGCAGGACCTGCATCATGTCGTTCAACATGTGGCAGATGCTGATCGCGATCAGGACCGCAAACGTCGTTCGCGCCGCCGCGGACCGCCGCGTTTCAACCACCATGCTCACGACAGACTGCCCCCGGCCCGGATTTCGATACCGTTCGCAAATAAGGCAAATCACGGCCTCGTGCACCTTTGTTCTCCGCAACGAAGCCATGCTAACCAGCCGGGATGAACGCTACCGCCCCGCATGTCCGTTTCGCGCCCTCGCCCACCGGCTATCTGCACGCCGGCAACGCCCGGCAGGCGATCGTTAACTATCTGTTCGCCCGGGCGCAGGGCGGGCGGTTCACGTTGCGGATCGATGATACCGATGCCGAACGCTCGCGCCCGGCCTATGAGGCGGCGATCGAGCAGGACCTCGCCTGGCTCGGGCTGACGTGGGATGACAAATTCAACCAATCCGCCCGGCTCGCCCGCTATGCCGAGGCGGCCGAGACGCTGAAGCGCGCGGGCCGGCTGTATCCCTGCTTTGAATCCGAGGAGGAACTCGCGGCAAAGCGTGCGCTGCGGGCCAAGCGGAAACTGCCGCCGATCTATGATCGGGCCATGCTGTCGCTGACGCCGGCGCAGCGCGCCGCCGCCGAGGCCAACGGCAAGACGCCGTACTGGCGGTTCAGGCTTTCGGATGGTGCGGCGCTCTGGGAGGATCTGGTGCTCGGCGAGCGGACCATCCGGTTCAATACGCTGTCCGACCCCGTGCTGATCCGCGCCGACGGCACGCCGCTTTATACTTTCACCTCGGTCGTCGATGATCTGGATACCGGCATCACCCATGTGATTCGCGGTGAGGACCATACGACCAATACGGCGGTGCAGATCGATCTGTGGCGCGCGCTGGCGCCGAAAAAACCGCTGCCGGCGTTTGCGCATCTGCCGCTGATTTCGGATATCGCGGGTGATAAACTCTCGAAACGCTCGGGCAGCGTCTCGTTGCGGACGTTCCGGCGCGATGGGATCGAGCCGATGGCGCTGGCGGCTTATCTTGCCCGGCTCGGCTCGCGCCGGGACCCGGAGCCGCTGACGCTGGCCGAACTCGCGCCGAGTTTCAACCTCGATGCGTTTTCGCGCGGCGCGCCGCGGTTCGATGCGAAGCAATTGCTCAGCCTCAACCGCCGCATCCTGCACAGCATCGCGTTCGATGTCGTGGCCGATCGGCTGCCCGAGGGTGCGAGCGCCGCGTTCTGGCACGCTGTTCGCGGCAATATCGATTTGCTCTCGGAAGCGCGGCATTGGTGGGAGATTACCCATGCGCCGATCGATCCGCCCGAGATTCCCGAGGCGCAATCGATCCTGCAGGCAGCGCTGGCCTGCCTGCCCGACGCGCCTTGGGACGAGAGCACCTGGAAGTCCTGGACCACGATGATCGCCGCCGCGACCGATACGCGCGGCAAGGCGTTGTTCATGCCGCTGCGGCTCGCGCTGACCGGCGAACCGCATGGGCCGGATCTTGGGGCGCTGCTGCCGCTCATCACACGCGAACTGGTGATCGAACGGCTGGAACGCGCGGCACGGTAAACGAGGCGTGCTTTGCGTTGTGCGATCCGATTTCGAACGGAAGGACCGTCGCGCGGATCGCCGTTAAGTAATGGGTAATTTCTATCGCGTATTCGTGAGTGGCGAGAGGTCGAAAAACGTCCCGCCCCCCGCATTCGATCGACGACCGGGCGACGATGCGTGAGCAAACGTTAGGCTGAGATGCTTTGGGCCGCAGCGACGGCAGAAAGGAGCGATGTGGTGGCGTATTCTGCCCGGTTCGGGAGCGCTGGCAGAACGATGCCGCCTCATCCGTTCGCACCACCTGCGGAACACGCCGCCCGGCACGGGATCGGCACGCGCCTCGCCGCGTTTCGAACGATGTTCGGCCTGCCCTATCACGATCTGGACCTGGCGCACGCCCAATTGTCGGCTCTGGCCCGACAGATTCCGATGCTGTTCATCATCCTGACCGCCAATGCTCTGGCGCTCGCCGCGACCCATATCGAAACCGCGCCGCCGTTCCTGACCGTCGTGATGCCGATCGTGTTCTGTTTGATCTGTGCTCATCGGGTCAGGTTCTGGCGCCGGCTGTCGCTGCGATCGGTGGATGGGGTTGGTGCGCTGCATTTTTTGAAAACGATCACTTTCGCGGTCGCCGTATTGGGTGCGGTTTTCACCGCCTGGTCGCTGGCGCTCTACCCTTATGGCGATGCCTATGCGCGCTGCCATGTTGCCTTTTATATGTCGATCACCGTGATCAGCTGCATTCTGTGCCTAACGCAACACCGCAGCGCTGCCCTGCTGCTCACGTTTCTTGTGCTGATCCCCTTCACCATTTTTTTCCTGATTACCGAAAACCTGGTGCTGATCGCCATGGTTGCCAATGTTGTTGTTGTTACCTGGGGGTTGATCATTATCATGCTCCGCAACAACCATAGTTTCGACACGTTGGTCGTCGCGCAGCGCAGCGCGCAGCGATTGTCGGATGAAAATCTGTGCTTGGCGCAGCAGGATGGGCTGACCGGTCTGCCCAACCGGCGCCGCTTCATCGCGGAGCTCGATGATACCCTCGCCGCCGCGCAGCAATCCGGCACGTGTTTTGCCGTTACAATGATCGATCTGGACCGGTTCAAAGCCGTCAATGACAGTTACGGCCATGGCGCCGGCGATCGGCTGCTGGAACAGATCGGCGGGCGGTTGGGCACCCTTGCCGGGGCGGATCGGTTCATTGCCCGGCTCGGCGGCGATGAATTCGGCGCGATCCTGAAGGACACGGCGGATGAAGCTGCAATTCTGGCGTTCGGTGCCCGGCTCCAGGCGCTGCTCGAAGCGCCGTTCGCGCTCAACGACACGGCCGTGGCCACCATCGGCTGTTCGATCGGTGTCGCGACCTATCCGCAAACCGGCCAGACCGCCGAGGATTTGTTCGAGCGCGCCGATTACGCGCTGTATGACGGCAAGCAGCACCGCAAGGGCGAAATCGTGCTGTTTTCGCAAGCGCTGGAGACTGAAATCCGCACATCGAGCCAGATCGAACAGGCGCTGCGCAACGCCGACCTTGAAAGCGAGCTATGGCTCGCCTTTCAGCCGATCGTCGATGCGACGACAAACCAGGTCCGTGGCTTTGAATCGCTGGCGCGCTGGGAGAGTCCGGAGCTTGGGGCGGTGTCGCCCGGCGTGTTCATCCCGATCGCGGAACATGCGCAGCTGATCAACCACATCACGCTCGTGCTGTTCGCCAAATATCTTGACGCGATCGGTCATGTGCCAGAACCGGCCATGGTCAGTTTCAATCTCTCGGCCCATGACCTGAGTTCGCGCGCCACCATGGCAAAAATCCAGGAGATGCTATGCGGCTCCGACGTCAGCCCGTCACGTGTTGCGTTCGAAATCACCGAAACGGCGCTGCTGCGTGATTTCGACCTTGCCGCGGAGACGATCGAGACCTTGCACGACATGGGGGCGAGCATCGCGCTCGATGATTTCGGTGCGGGGTTTTCGAGCCTTGGTTATGTGCATCGTCTGAAACTGGATAAGATCAAGATCGACCGCAGTTTCGTCAGCGATATCGAACACAGCGCCACCGCGCCGAAGATCATCCGCTCGCTGATCGATCTCTGCCGCAACCTCGAAGTCGCCTGCGTCGTTGAGGGGGTTGAAACGCCGGCCCAGCTGACGCTGCTGCTCGGCCTCGGCGCCACACTCATCCAGGGCTATCTGTTCGCAAAACCGATGCGGATCGAAGCCGTCGCACCATGGTATGAGCGCGCCAACCTACTGGCGTCGCGGACCTTGCCCGATCGGCTGTGCGGGTGATGCGAGGCGGAGGTTTTGGGTAAGATTTTCTGTATTTTGTTACGATATCGTAACGATATAGGCGTGCGAAGGTGCGTTGGTCACGCGGGTTGAATTTTGAAATCTTGATCGGGGGTTGGGGATTCGGATTGGGTGGGGTCTGGCGTGCCGAAGATGATGTGGCGGCGGGAGTCGGGCGGTGGGTCGGGGGCGAAGGGGGGGTCGGTGGGCAGGTCGATGCCCATGGCGTTGTAGAGCGGGGTGAGGATGCGGATGAGTTTTGGGTTGGCTGCTAGGAATCCGGCGAATTCGGGGTCGGCGAGGATGTGTTGCAGGGTGAAGCGGGTGAAGCCGGTTTCGGGGATCAGGCGGTAGAGCCAGGCTTCGCGGCACGGCAGGGTCAGGCGCTTGCGGCGGGCGCGGGGTGGCTGCTCGGGCTGGGGTTGGGATTCGGGTGGGATTTCGGGCGTTGGTTTGGGGGTTGGTTTGGCGCGGGGTGGGATGGGG
>NZ_NCJX01000077.1:0-16549 GCF_002282635.1 Acidiphilium sp. 34-64-41
GCTCATCCGCCTGCTGCCCAACGGCCCAGCCGCCCCCATCGTCGCCGGTGCCAACGCCCGCCTCGAACTCCAGCACTTCATGGAAGACCCCATCGTCCAGGCCCTGCTCGCCACCCACCCCAGCCTCGGCCGCATCCTCCGCCCGCTCCACACCATGCTCGGCCTGCGCTACCCAGCCAGGATCAAACACCCCAAATCGACCAAGCCCCGCCCCAAGCGCGTCCGCAAGCCAAAGCGCCAGCCCAGCTTCATGGACCAATACAAAATCAACCCGGACGGCAGCATCGACTTCACGCCAGAACAACTCCGCGACATCCTCGGCCCACCGCCACCCCCCGTGCCACCCTGGCACCAGCCGTTCATCCCCTCCTTCAACGTCAAAAAAATGTGGCGGAAGGGGCCATGATTTCGCACGCCTATTTCGTTACGATAACGTAACTAAAAGCACAAAGAGACAAGGGAAGCACTTCTTTTTTGTGAACAAAAAAGAAGCAAAAAAAACTTTGTTAATTTGGGTTCGTGCCGGTTCAAACGCCCGTGCACCAGAGTCAGAAAGTTTTTTGCTTCTTTTTTACAAAAAAGAAGCCTTCCTACCCCCTCAGCCACCCAATCCCCAATCAACCGCCGCGCCATCAGCCTCAGGGTGCCGGCATATCCAGCACGTCACGAACCCGCTGCGCCAATTGATCATACGTGAACGGCTTGGTCAGCAACTGCACCCCGGCGTCGAGCCGGCCATGATGGATAATGGCGTTGCGCGAGTAGCCGGTCGTGAACAGCACGCGCAAACCAGGCCGCAATGCCTGCGCCTCGGTCGCCAGCTCCCGCCCGGTCCGGCCCGGCAGAACAACGTCGGTGAACAGCAGATCGATCCGTCCCGGGCGTTGCAAATGAACCATCGCCGCGTCGGCATCGGCGGCCTCGATCACGCTGTAGCCCAACTCGTTCAGCGTCATCACGCTATACGAACGCACGTCGTCATTGTCTTCGACGACCAGAATGATTTCATCCTTCAAACCGCCCGGCGCTGCAGCGTGATCAGCGGTATCGGTCGCCGGCAGGTCGCCGCGGTAGCGCGGAAAATACAGCCGCACCGTCGTCCCCTGACCAGGCTCGCTGTAGATCGTGATATGACCGGCCGATTGCTTGACGAACCCATACACCATGCTCAAGCCGAGCCCGGTGCCCTTGCCGACGTCCTTGGTCGTATAGAACGGCTCGAACACCCGGCTCAGCGTTTCAGCACTCATGCCGCTGCCGGTGTCACTGATCGAGACGACGGCATATTGCCCCGGCACCACCTCGGAATCCATTGCCGCATAGGACTCATCGAGCATCGTGTTGCCGGTCTCGATCGTCAACTTGCCATTGCCGGCCATCGCGTCACGCGCATTGACCGCCAGGTTCAAAATCGCACTTTCGAGCTGATTCTGATCGATCTCGACCGGCCAAAGCCGCGCACCCAGCACGGTCTCGAGTTCGATGGTCTCACCCAGCGTCCGGTGCAGCAATTCGGTGCTGTCGCGCACGACCAGATTAAGATCAAGCGGTTTGGGATCGAGCGGCTGGCGGCGCGAAAACGCCAGCAACCGCGCGGTCAGCGTCGCCGCCCGCTGCGCCCCCTGGGTCGCGAGGTCGAGGGCCCGAGTCACCCGCGGATTATCCTGCGGCCCTTGCCGCCTGATCGTATCGAGCCCGCCCAGAATCACGGTCAGCAGATTGTTGAAATCATGCGCCACCCCGCCGGTCAACTGGCCGACCGCCTCCATTTTCTGGGCCTGACGCAGCGCCTCCTCCACCTGCAACCGTTCCGCCACGGCGGCGGCGATCCGATCCTCCAGCGTCAGGTTGAGCGCTTCGAGCGCGACGGATTGTTCGAGCAATTCATCCTGCGCGATCTTTTCATCCGATATATCAATAATCGCCCCCACCAGCCGCCGGCCGCCGGATTGGTCGATCTGGATGGTCCCGCGCGCCGTCACCCATTTCGGCGCATCGCCGCCGATTATCCGATACTCAGCCTCGAACGCGCTGTTCGCGGCGATGGCCGAGCACAGCGCATCCGTCACCCGCGCCTGATCGTTGGGCTCGATCGCCGCCAGAAACGCATCGACCGGCAGGCCCGCCGCGGCCACCGCTTCCGGCACGCCGAAAAACGTTACCAGCGAGCCGAACGCCATCGTGGAGCCGGTCTCGACATCCAGATCGAAAATCGCCACCCGCCCGGTGGACAGCGCGATATCCAGCCGCTCGCGCGTCATGACCAGGCGCTGCTCGCTGCGCATCACCTCACGTGCCGCCTCGCGCCGGGTGCGCGCCATCTGAATATTGGTGGCCACCCGGGCCAGCAACTCGCGCGCGGCGAACGGCTTGGTCAGATAATCATCGGCGCCGGCGTCCAGCCCTTCGATCTTGGCTTCCTCACCGGCCCGCGCCGAGAGCAACACCACCGGCGTGCCGGCCAGCGCCTTGTCGCCGCGCACCGCGCGCAGCAGGCCGAAGCCGTCCAGATGCGGCATCATCACGTCCGACAGGATCAGGTCCGGCGGAGCCGCGCGCGCCGCCTCAAGCGCCGCGGCACCATCGCCCGCCACGGTCACCGCATATCCCTGCGCCGTCAGCAGCCGACGCAGATAGTCGCGCATATCGGCATTGTCATCGGCGAGAATGATGCGCTGCCCGGCGGTGGCGCGCACGCTGGGGTCGGCCTCGATCGTGCCGGCCGCGATCGCATCAGCCGCCGGCAGCCACCGCGTCGCTTCCTCGATGAACATCCCGGCATTGGTCAAGCCGGTGAGCGCCTCGCCAGGCATCACCCGATCGGGCGGCAAATGGGCAGACCCGAATCGCAACTGCACGGTAAAACACGTCCCCACACCGGGCGTGCTGGTCGCGCCGATGTCACCGCCGTGCTGGCGCACCAGTTCCTGCACGAGCGCGAGACCGATCCCGCTCCCCTCGATACTGCGGCCGTGTGCCCCCTCGATCCGATGAAACCGCTCGAACAGCCGAGGCACTTCGCCAGGCTCGACCCCGATGCCGGTATCGCACACGCTCACCAGCGCCCCGGTCCGATCCGCCGTCATCATCACGCGCAGGATCACGCCGCCCTCATGGGTGAATTTGAACGCGTTGGAGAGCAGGTTGAACAGGATTTTCTCCCACATATCCCGGTCGAGATACACGGGCTCCGGCAGAGGCGCGGTGTCGGTGGTCAGCGTCAGACCGGCCCGCTCCATCGCCGCGCGAAAGCTCGAGGCAATCTCTGTACTGAACGCAGAAAGGTCGGTCGGCACGAAGCGGGCCTGCGCGCGCCCCGCCTCGATCCGCGAAAAATCCAGCAGGTTATTGACCAACCGCAACAGCCGGACACCGTTGCGGTGCGCCAGCAACAACTGCTCATGCAGCGCCCCTTCGGTCGTCGCCAGCGCATCTTCCAATGGTGCGAGCATCAGCGTCAGCGGCGTGCGAAACTCATGGCTCACATTGGAGAAGAACATCGTCTTCGCCCGATCCAGCGCCGCGAGAGCTGCCGCCTGCCGCCGCTCCGCCTCGAAGGCCCGGGCCGAAGCCAATCCGGCAGCGATCTGCCCGGCCAGCAGATTGATGAAACCCCGATACGCCGCGTCGAGCGCTCGATACGGATTGAGCCCGATCACCATGAACCCGGCCGCGACCTGGCCCTGCGCCTGCTGCAAAATCGGCACCAGCAAGGCGCGCGCCGGCGGCCGGTCCCACGCGCCATGCGGCAAGCCGGTCAGCCGCACCGCCAGATCATCGACAACGACCGTCTCGGCCTCCGCCAGAACACCCGCCACCGGCCATATCTCGCCGCTCAGCACGGCAGGATCATCGCTGACCAGACCCGATTGCGCGACCATATGCGCGCCGGACCTGTCCTCGTCGAACAGATACGTCAAGGCAAACGGCAGATCCGCCAGATTGCGGGATAATTCGCGATCGACCACCGCAAATAGTTCAGCCTCGGTCTTGGCCCCCGCCCCCGCGGCCAGATGCCTAAGCGTGTCGAGCCGGCGATCGTTGATGACCCGATCGGTTTCCTCGACCACCACACAAAACAGGCCGGCGATCGCGCCATCATCGTCGAACAACGGGCTGTAGGAAAAGGTATGATACGTCTCTTCCGGAAACCCGCTGCGCTCGAGCAGAAGCAGCATGGCCTCCGAATAGGTCGCCTCGCCGGTGCGCATCACATGCTCGATCAAGGGGCGGATATCCGGCCAGATCTCGGCCCAGACCACACGGGCCGGTTTGCCCAGAGCCCAGTCCTGCTTGACGCCGAGCGTCGGCCGATAGGCGTCGTTGAACAAAAAGATCAGCTCGGGGCCCCAGCCCATCCACATCTGGTAGCGCGAGGTCACCATCATCCGCACGATCGCCGTCAGGCTTGCCGACCATTGGGCGCGCGGCCCAAGCGGCGTGCCGGCCCAGTCGTGCCCATAAACGATCCGGCCGCGCTCACCGCCTTCGGCGGTATTCGGTGGCGACGGGCCTGTCACCCGTATCGCCTCATGCTGCCAACGACAGAAAACCCCCAAATACGAGAGACCGCCCGCCTCCGCAGCGCAGCGATCAGCACGCGACACCGAGGGCGACACAAATCCGCTCGATCATCGGTTCGATCGAAAACGGCTTGCCCGCCATCGGCCAATGCTCATGCCCCGCCGGGACGTCGCCATCGCCAAAGCCCGATAACAATAGAAAGGGAATACCGCGGCTTTCCAGAACTTGCGCGATTGGATAAATTTTCCCATCCGCGACGTTCACGTCGAGCAACGCAAAATCCAGCGATTCACCGTGTGCCGCCTCGGTCGCGCTCCCGACGCCATCGAACGGACCAATAATGATACAATCTTCGTCCGACAGTGCGCTTTCCAGCAGCATCGCCACCATCGGTTCGTCATCGACAATCATAACCCGCTTACCGGGCAACCGGGGATTCATGAAACCTGACCGGCCTCCCGCCGCATGCATTCTGACAAGATCGTCATCTGCGGCGACATGGCGCGGCCAGCGATTGGGCACAAGGGGTTTTTTCAGTCAGGGGCAAATAAAATCGGCCGGAATATTCCACCATCCAATCAATAGTCCAAAGCGCGACCGTCATTTTTCTGCATACTTAAATATTCGTCAATCGTAATTTGATTGCGCTGCCCGGTGTTTCGCTGTTCCGCAATCGTCAGCCGCATCCAAACCTGCACCGCTGCAAATGCACGTTCATCGATCTGACGCACCTGATCCGGTACAAGGCCATGCAAGGCCGCCAGAGCCACGAGTGACAAAGGGTCGTCCAGCAAATGGAGCGACGTCACGATGTGACGAGTACGCGCGTCCAGGCGGGACAGCGCGGCAGCCATCAGCCCGCTGACCACAAGGATCGCATCGTCACTTCGTTCAGGTACGTCGGGCGCGCAACCAATCCCCGCCCCGCGCTCGGCTGCGCAAGCAATGTCGAGCCAGCGGAGATCAGACAGGCTGGAAATCGCCATTGGCGCCGGCGTCGCCGCTGAGATCCATCTTACGGCATGCCGGGCCATTGGTGCGCTCCGCGCGAGCACAGGAGGCGCATGACCGTGGCAACCCATCCGTTTGCCTGCTGAGCCTGAGTGCGCCGTATGTCGGCGCGCGAACGGCGAGGGCCCGAACATTTCTGCCTGATTATCCATAGCACCTCCTCCACAAGGACTTCGAATGTCCGATACCGGAAATAGAAAGTAATGCTGTCGTTTTGTCTCCACAAAACTTCGTAACGTTCCGGCAAGATCAATCGGCTGGTGGCACAGTCTTGAAACGGCGAAGCGCATGGCGTCACGCCATCGGGACATTGTTGGCGCAACTGAAAACCGACATCCGAACCGACGCGATCTTCTCGGACTCAGAACATTCAGAGCACGAATAAAAAAATAGATTTTTGTCAAATAATATTTGGATGAGATATTGTTCGATTTTGACCTCGTCTGACTTGAGTTGGCAAAATTTGTATCCAGATGATATGGCCAATGAAACACGTATCACCTTTAACAGACGATAGCGCGACTATTATTGGCGGCGCCAACGACGCCGCGCTGCGGCCCATCCGTTGATGCCTGCCAGCGATCCCAGCCCGGCTCTCCGGATGCCACCGGCAATCCCGAATGCCTGCTCAAACGCTGAGCGTGCTATGCACGCTGAGCGTACTATGCACGCGGCCAGCCTGCGCGTTCTCGATGGGCGGCGTTTCAGCGCCGGGCTCGAAATAGGGTGTGGCTGCGGGGCGTTCACCCATGCACTCGCCGGTCGATGCGATGCCCTGCTTGCGACCGAGAGCGACCCTGCGCGCCTAATGGCCGCGCAGATCCATTGCGCTGCGCTCGATAATGTCCAGTTTGCCCCCGAGCAAATGCCGCTCCGGACTCAGGACGGATCGTTCGATCTGATCGCTCTGCTGCACCAACTCAACGACCAGAGCGATCGCGATATTCTGGCCCTCGCGCGATCTGTGATGAGCGTCGCTGGACCGATCACCACGGTCCTGTTGGTCAACCACACCGGACGCCTCGATCGAGCGAGCGGCAATGACCGCGCTGTGGGGTTGTTTATTGAAGCAACTGCTGACCGCCTGCGCCGCAGCCTGCACCGCCGTGCATCGCATTACCGGATCGACGTGCTGCAATCCCGCTGACCGCAACCGCACCTTGCGCGCCGCGTCACCGCGGTGTCAGCCGAAACAGCGGTGCGCGGTTCGGGTGAGTCGTCAAGACCACCACAGCCTGTACCGGATCGGAATCAACCCGGCTGATTGCAAAGCGCTGCATCAGCGCCGCCAACGCCAGCGTACTTTCGGCCAGGGCAAACTGCGCACCGACACACACCCGTGGTCCCGCGCCGAACGGCAGATACGCGAACCGGTCGTAGGAGGCGGCACCGGGCAAAAACCGCCCGGGGTCGAAGCGTTCCGGCGCGTGCCATAACGACCGGTGCCGATGCAGCACCCAGGGCGCCACCATCACCGTGGCGCCTTTCGGCACATCGACGCCGGCGCAATCGTCGGCGATCGTCGCCCGCCGCGTGATCATCGCCGCCGGCGGATAGAGCCGCAGCGCCTCCTGCACCACGGCGCGGGTGAACACCAACCGCTCCAGCGCCGCCGCCAGCACGGCGCCGTCGCCGGCAAGATCGAGCGTTGCCGCCTCCGCCGCCAGCCTCGCCTGCGTTTGTGGATGATCGGCGATCAGCACACAGGCCCAGAACAGCGTCAGCGCCGTCGTCTCATGCCCGGCGATGATCATGGTCGCCACCTCGTCGCGCAATTGCCGTCTCCCGCCGGCGCCATCCGCAGCGCTGGCGGTGCGCAGCAGATCGAACAGATCGCGCGGCGCCCCGGTGGCCGGCGCGGCTTCGCGCGCCGCGATCATCCGGCTGATCAAGCCCATCCAGCGACGCTGAAACCACCAGCGCCGGAGATCGCGCGGTGCCGGCACACGTGCCGGCAGCACCATGTCGAGATAATCCGGTTTTGACAGGCCGATGATGGTGGCGCTGCCGATCAGCGCACGCACGCTCTGTGCAAACGGCACCGCCGAGATCGAGAACATCGATCGCGCGGCAATCTCCAGTGCCAGGCCCTGCAACGATCGCAGCAGATCGATCGGTCCCGGCAGAGCGGCCTGCGCATCGCACCACGCATCGATCGCGGCGGCGGCGGGGACCATCAGCGTCGGGATCGCACGCGGCGCCAGGGTGGGGGCGATCACCCGCCGCTGGCGTTGCCAGAGCGCACTCTCACTCAACAGCAACCCGCGCCCGATCAGCGGCCGCAGCAAGCGAATCGCGGTCGACGTGCGGCGGTAGATGTCATTGCGGGTGATCAGCACGTGGCGGATCATCTCCGGCGCGTTCATCAGAATCAGGCTGCGGCCCAGGAATTCCCGCCGGGCCACCATCGCGTCATAGGCGGTGTCCGGCCAGAGGCCCAGCGGATTGGTGCGCATGACCCGCAGGGTCTCGTCCTGGTCCGTCATCGCTCCCAAAGCCAGCGCAAAGGGCAGAGACCGCCGCAGCCATCGGTGCTCCGGCGCGCGGAGGTGGTACATTTCTGCCACATTTGTCCAGAATATCGCAATTCGAACGCCGCATATGTGACCCAGGTCACAGACAAATCGTCCGAGACTCAGGCATGAAGCGCGACTATGGTGATAGATGGCGCGATTTGCGCACGCGCCGTTCCGACACCGCATTATTGTAACAACCTTGCCGGCATCGTATGCACGCTCTGCGGGTAGGGCATTGACTGCATGCAGATCGACGACATTACCAACTGGCTCGAGGGCCTGGGCCTCGGTGCGTTCGCACCGGCTTTTCTTGAACAGGGGATCGATGGCGATACGCTCGCCGACCTGAGCGAGGCCGATCTCGCGGCCCTCGGACTGCCGATGGGGCCGCGCAAAAAACTCCTCCGGGCCATCAATGCACTGCATGGTGCCGCCAAGCTGCCGGGCGTCACCGCCGAGCGACGCAACCTGACCCTCTTGTTCTGCGACATGGTCGGTTCGACAACCCTCGCCACCAGGCTCGATCCCGAGGAACTGCGGCTGATCCTGCATCGCTACATGGACGCCTGCACCGAAGTGATCGACCAGCTGGGCGGCTACATCGCAAGCTACCACGGCGACGGGCTGATGGCATTTTTTGGCTACCCCGAGGCCCGCGAAGATGCCGCGGAACGCGCCGTCAGGGCCGGGCTGCGCCTCGTCGAGGCGGTCGGGCAGGTGGCAGGTTTGCCGGGGTTTCCGCTTCAGGCCCGCATCGGCATCGCCACCGGTCTCGCCGTTGTCAGCAATGCGGCCGATCGTGAAAACGGCGTGGTCGGTCAACTCCCGGCCCTGGCCGTACGGCTGCAATCGGCCGCGCCACCGGGCGGCATTGTCATCAGCCAGACCACCGGCGATCTGCTGGGCGGGCTGTTCACGCTCGAACCGCTCGGCGCACTCGAACTCAAGGGGTTCGATCAACCGCAGCCGGCGTGGCGCGTCATCGCCGCCGCCGCATCGGAAAGCCGGTTCGCCGCCGCACACCGCAGCCGCCGCGCGCCCATGCTCGGCCGCACCGCCGAGCTTGCCACCCTGCTCGACCGATGGGATCGCGCATCCGCCGGCAACGGTCAGGTCGTGCTGCTCTCCGGCGAACCGGGGCTCGGCAAATCACGCATCATCGCCGCCTTGCGCGAAGCCCTGGCTGCAGCACCGTACGAGCTGGAACCGCATGATCTGATCATTCTGCAATGCGCGTCCTACAGCCAATCCAGCGCGCTGCGCCCAGTGATCGACTGGGTCGAACGCCGCGCCGGCTTCACGGCCGAGGCAACCCAGGCCAGCCGGCAGGCCAGGCTCGATGAATTTCTGTGCCTCAGCGGGGTCGCGCGCAGCGTGATCGCCGATCTGCTCGGCCTCGCCGATGGCACCGATGTCCTCACCGACCAGATTGCCCGGCGCGAACGCACCCTCGCGGCGATGGTCGATCTGCTCATCACCGCGGCAAAACGTCCGCGCCTGCTGGTCGTTGAAGATGCGCATTGGAGCGACACGCTCACGCTCGAACTATTGGCCCGCATCGTCGCGCGCGCGCCGGGCCTGCCGGTGCTGGTGCTGGTCAGCACCAGACCCGAGCTGGCGCTGCCCTGGGCGGCGGCGGGCGATCCGGCCGTCACCACGCTCACGCTCGACCGGCTCGAACCCAGCGCCGCCGCCGCCATCATCGAGCGTCTCGGCGCCGGCACCCTGCCGCCGGACATCCGCGATCGCATCGCCGAGCGCGCCGGCGGTGTGCCGCTGTTCGTCGAAGAGCTGACCCGCTCGGTGCTGGAAGGCGATACCGCGACGATGACCGTGCCGGCCACCCTGCAGGATACGCTGATGGCCAGGCTCGACCGGTTGGGTGCTGCCAAGGCGATCGCCCAGACCGGTGCCGTGCTCGGCCGCAAATTCCCGTACAACTGGCTGGCCGCCTGCGCCGGCGTCGCCGATACCCAATTGACCCGCGGTCTCGACGAATTGATCCGATCGGGCCTGGTCACCGGGCGCGGCGCGCCGCCCGATGCGGTGTTCAGCTTCCGCCACGCGCTGATCCAGGATGCCGCCTACCATTCGATCCTGCGCACCGAACGGATGCGCCTGCACGGCAATATCGCGGCCGTGCTCGAACAGAAATTTCCCCGCATCGCGGAAGACCAGCCGGAGTTGGTGGCGCATCACTATACCGAGGCCAGCGCCGTCGAACCCGCGCTGCGCTGGTGGCAGCGCGCGGCCATCCGCGCGACCGCGCAGGCCGCCTGGGTCGAGGCGGTGCAGCATTTGCGCGCGGCGCTTCGCCTGCTGCTCACCTTGCCGCCGGGCCGCGCGCGCGACGACCGCGAGATTGCGCTGCGCAAGGCGATGATGACGCCGCTGGTCAGCATCGGCGGCTACACCACCGAGGAAGCCGGCGCCAACATGGATCGCCTCAGCCAGTTGCTCGAGCACGCGCCACCCGGCCTCGATGGCGTGGTGCTGCTCTACAGCGAGTCGGCACGCCTGCTGATGCGCTCGGAACTCGACCGCGCCGAACCGCTGGCGCGCCGCACGCTGCAGATCGCCCAGCGCACCGATATCCCCAATCTGGCGTTCCTGCCGCAGCGGATCATCGGCTACAGCGCCTTGCTGCGCGGTCATCTCGCCCAGGCTGATTACTGGTTCACCACCTCGGCGCGGGAGTACGACCCCACCGTCAACCGCGATATCCGGCCCGGCTCGCCGCACGACCCCTATGCCAGCATGATGGCGCAGGACGTCCTGCTGCTGATCCAACAGGGCCGGCTCGATGCTGCCATGGCCCGGGGTGACGCGGCGATCGCGGAGGCGGCCGCCCTGCAGTCACCGACCACCCAGGCTTATGTGCTCTCGCATCTCGCCATCGCGTGCCTGCTGCTCGATGATGCCGCCGCCGCCGGACCGGTCGCCGCGGCGCTCAATCTTGCGGTCGAACGGGCCTTGTGGCTGAGGCCCCACGCCGACTATCTGAACGGCTGGCTCGCTGCCAAATCGGGCGATCTGTCGGGCGCCATCGCGCAGATGGAGGTGGGTGCCGCACTCGCCGCGGAAATCCAGAGCAATGTATGGTCACCTTTCTACCGGCTCAATGAGGCGGCCATGATGTTCGAGCACGGCAAGGCCGATATCGCGCTTGCGAAACTCGATGAATGCAACACCCTGATCGCCCGCTCGGGTCAAGCCTATGCGCTCGCCGAGGTCCATCATCTGCGCGGCCGCATCCTGCGCGCGTCCGGCGATGCTGGGGCAGAAGCCGAGTTGCAGGCGGCATTACGCATCGCCCGCCAGCAAACCGCCCGGTTCTATGAACTCCGCGCCGCGCTCAGCCTCGCCGCCGGCGCCGATCCGGACACGATCACATCCCTGCTGCTGCCCGTCGTTACCGCGTTCACCCCGGGGTCCGACCACGCGGACCTGCGCCGCGCCCGGGCGCTGCTGGAACAAGCGACCGCGCAAAAGCCGCACTGAACGCTGCGATCAGATCAACCCGTACTGCCGCGCCTTGTTGCGCAGAAACGGCAATCCCTCATCGATGATCGCCGCCCGGCTGGGTGCCACCGGCCGCCAGACCGACAGCGCCGCGGCCAGGCGCGGCGGCATATGGATGAAACTTTCAAGCGCCATGCCGCCGGTGAACCCCAACCCGGCGAGCCCGGCAAACACCTCGTCCCACGCGATCGTGCCGGTACCCGGCACGCCGCGATGACTCTCCGACAGATGGATATACGCAAGGTGTGCCCCCGCCGCGCATTCTCGGGCAGGCCGAGCGAGCAGCACGCATCGAGCCCGTGCTCCTCCAGCAAGGCCCGCGTCACGGTGGTTTCGGCCCGGTCCAATCATGCGCCCACAGGCTGGTGTGGATGCCAAACCCCTTCATGTGCCGCCTCTCTTCATTTGAACCGACGGGCGCGCCATGCGAGCACCGGATTTTCGACCAGGATCACCCCGATCAAAATCACCCCGATCACGCCGGCCTGATAGATCGGGTTGAAATCATTATAGCTCAGCCCGTAATCCACGATCGCGATCACCACCGTCGCCAGCGCCGTGCCCACCACCGACCCGGTCCCGCCGAAAATCCCGGTGCCGCCCAGCACCACGATGGCGATGCTGATCAGATTGTCGTTCATCCCCGCATCCGGCCGCGCCGTGCCGAGCCGCGCGGCACCGACGATGCCGGCAATCGTCGCGGTCAATCCGCACAGCACATAGGCCGCACCGCGCAGCCGGCCGACCCGCAACCCCGCCAGCGCCGCCGCCCGGTCGTTGGTGCCGGTCAGATACAGCGCCCGGCCATACCCAGTGCCGTGCTGCAAAAACGCGAACATTGCGAGCAGTGGCAGGTACAGTGCGATCAACTGAAACGGCAGGCCGAGCACATGCCCCTGGCCCAACGCCAGAAACCATGAGGATTGCTGCGTTAGATCGATATTGGTCCCGCCGCTCAGCACCAGCGCGAGGCCGGCGTACCCGAACAATGTCGCCAGCGTCGCAATGATCGGCGCAATCCGCAGCCAGGTCACCGCCAGCGCGTTGATTGCACCGAGCCCGAGCGCCGCCCCAGCACCACCTGCGCCAGACCGGCGATTGCGCCCACCGACAGATCGATTCCGGAATCGCCACCACTGATCACCAGCGTCTGCCCCAGCGCGATCATCCCGATCTCGACGCCGAACACCGCCATGCTGTCGAAATTCGCACCGCTCAGAATATCGGGGTGCCCGATGGCGAAACCGGCCAGTGCCAGCACCGCCATCGCCGCCAGCAGCAACGGCCGTGTGCGATCGAACCCCGACGCATGCATCCTTACATCCCTCCGGCGTCACGGCGGGAACTGAGCCCGATCGCCGCGAGAATGATCACCCCCAGCGCCACGCCGTTCCAGAACGGCTGGATGTGCAGCAGCACGATCCCGTCATCGACCACCTGCACCACCAGCGTGCCCAGCAGCGTGCCCGCCATGGTGCCCCGCCCGCCGGACAGCGATGTGCCGCCCAGCACCACCGCCGCAATCACCTGCAAGACAAACCCGCTGCCGGTCGAGGTCTGCACCATCGGGCTCTGCCCCAAGGTGAGCAATGCCGCAAACCCGGTCAGCAGCCCGAGCATAACATAGGCCGCGAGCTTGATCCGCTCCGGCCGGATGCCGGCGAGCCGCGCCGCCTCCTCGTTGTTGCCGAGCGCATAAACATGCCGCCCCCCGCGGAAATACCGCAGGTACAGCGACGCCACGATCACGAAGCCCAGCGCAATCAGCGCCACCACCGGCAGCCACAACACATGGTCGACCACGAAAACACGGGTCAGCACCGGCGGGATCTGCGTGATCCAGTTGCTGCCCAGCACGATGAACACGATCATCCGATAAATACTGAGCGTTCCCAGCGTCGCGATCACCGGCGGAATTTTCCCTTTGATGATCAGCACCGCATTCACCAGCCCCAGGCCCGCGCCGGCGAGCAGGAATACCGGCACCGTCGCGGCCAGGCTCCACCCCGCCGCGAAACAGGACCCTCCGATCGCCGCGGTCAGCCCCAGCATCGAGCCGGTCGAAACATCGATGCCGCCGGTCAGGATCACCACCGTCATGCCGATCGCCGGAATCAGCGTGATCGCGCTGGACACGAACAGATTGTCGAGGTTGATCCGGCTCCAGAACGCGCCGTGCGAAAACATGCCGATGCCCGCGACCAGCACCGCCAGCGTGATCAGCAGCAGCGCCTCGCGCCCCTGCGGCAGGCGCAAGCGCGGCACCTTTGGCGCGCCCATCACCGCCGCACTCATGCGGCCCTCGCATCCGCGCCGACCGCGCTGGCGAGAATTGCCTCGGCATTCATCGCCTCGCCCTCGGCAACGCCGACCACGCCGCCGCGCCGCATCACAATGATCCGGTCGCTCACCGCCAGAACCTCCGGCAGGTCCGATGAAATCACCACCACCGCCAGTCCGCCGGCCGCCAGATCGCGGATGAAATCGTGGATCTCCGCCTTGGTGCCGATATCGATGCCGCGGGTCGGTTCATCCAGGATCAGCACTTTCAAACTCTGCCCCGCCCAGCGCGCGAACAACGCCTTTTGTTGATTGCCGCCCGAAAGCGTGCCGATGCCGATTGTTTCATCGCGCGCCTTGATCCGGTAGTACCCGATCAGCCGCAGCGCCTCGCCCCGCAAGCCCGCGAAATCGAGCCGCCCGCCGCGCGCGCGAAACCGCCCGATGGTGCCCGCGGTCAAATTCGCCTCGAGCGGCTTGGTCGCAAAAATGCCCTGTAATTTCCGGTCTTCCGGCAGATACCCGATGCCGAGCCTCATCGCCTCGGCCGGATCGCGCGGGGCGATCGGCCGGCCCTGCAGCGCGATCGTGCCGCGCTCGGGCCGCAACGCGCCGAACGCCGCCAGCGCGACCTCGCTGCGCCCCGATCCCACCAGCCCGTAAACCCCGGTCACCTGACCCGCCGGCACGTCCCAATCGACATTCTGATAGGCGCCTGCCCGGGTGAGCCCGGCCATCCGCAGCGCCGGCGTGCCGTGGGCCGGCGCGGCGCGGTCGCGCAGCGGCTTGCCGTAATCCCGGCTCGCCTTGCCCGCCATCAGCGTCAGCAACTTCGCCTCATCCAGATCACTCGTCAGCGCGGTGCCGCTCACCCGCCCATCGGTCAGCACGGTCACCCGACTGGCGATCCGGCGAATTTCGTCCAGCCGATGCGTGATGTACACGATCGCCCGGCCGTCGCGACGCAAGCGCTCGATGATCACGAACAGCCGATCGGTCTCCGCCTGCGATAAAATCGAGGTCGGCTCATCGAAAATGATCACCTGCGCATTCAGCATCAGCGCCTTGGTGATCAACACCATCTGCTGAAACCCGATGCTGAGGCTGCTCATCCGGCGTACGAGCAGGCTCGCCGGCAGATCGAGCTGTTCCAGCAGCGGCCGCACCACCGCAGCCATTGCGCCACGCCGCACGATGCCGAACCGTCCGGTCATTTCGGCGCCCGCGAATATATTCTCGAGCACCGAAAGATGCGGGTAGATCATTGGCTCCTGATAGACCGCCGCAATCCCCGCCGCGCTCGCCTGCGCCGGATGGGTGAACCGGCACGGCGTGCCGCCCACCGTGATGCTGCCCTCATCCGGCACGATCGCGCCGGTCATCACCCGGATCAGGGTCGATTTGCCGGCGCCGTTCTCGCCGAGCAACGCATGGGTTTCGCCCGGCACCAAAGTCAGATCGACGCCATCGAGCGCGACCACGCCGCCGAAGCGCTTGACGATCCCTTTCAGCTCGACCAGCGCCATCCTGCGAACCGCTCAGAAATTCAGGCTGACATTGGCCTTGTCGATCACCAGTGGCTTGCCCAGCAGCAGCGTATGCGTTGCGGCATCATAGTGCACCTTGCCCTTGAGGCCCGGCACTGCGTTCTCGGTTGCGAACGGTTTATGCGCCAACTCCTGCATGATGCCCCAGGCGGTCAGATAACCCAGCGCAATCGGATTCCACAGCACCGCGCTCTTCACCGTGCCGTTCATGATGAACGGGCGGATCGAATTCGGATCGGTAATGCCGGTCACGGCCACCTTGCCGGAAAGCCCGGCCCGCAACACCGCCTGCGCCGCGCCGGGCACCGCCGTCGAATTGACGCCGACCACGCCCTTCAGATGCGGATACGCCGAGAGCAGCTGCCCGGTCACCTGCGTCGCGTTGTTGATGTCCTCCCCGGCGTACTGGATCGAAACCACCTTGATCCCCGGATATTTCGCCGCGATCCGCTGCTTCATCAGCGCAATCCATTCGTTCAGATTGGTCGCGGTCGGACCACCAGAGACGAACGCCACGTCGCCCTTGCCGCCGATCGCCTTCGCCAATTGATCGATCACGGTATAGGCCAACGCCTTGTTACTGGTCTGCTGCACCCGCAAATCTACGTCCGGACCATCGACCTGTGAATCCGTCGAATAGAACAGAATGCCATGGTCCTTCGCCTGCTTGGCGAGCGCCTCGAGCGCCGTTGGGCTGTTGGCGGAAACACCGACCGCGGTGACATGCTTGTTGATCAGGCTCTGCACCATCTCAGCCTGGCCCGAAACCGAAGCCGTGGTCGGCCCCTGATAAATGATGTGGGCACCGAACTTTTTGCCCGCCTGCTCGAAACCCTGTTTCATCGCCGAAAAATACGGAATGCCGACCAGTTTCGGCACGAACGCAATGCTCGGCTCAGCGGCCAGCACCGTGCCGCCACCAGCGACCAGCAAGGCAAGGCCGACCAGGATCGATGATGACCGAAAATGATGCTTCATGGCGCGTTTCCCTCCGATAGATTGATTATTTCGACTCTTTAGGTCCAGTTTATCCAACAAACTTAACATGAGTGAACCGTGCCTATCCGGTTGACTCAGACACCCACTAGGGCTAGTGGCCCCCGCCATGGCGGCCATTGACATTCACCAGCGTGACGAACTGGCTTTTCC
>NZ_NCJX01000153.1:0-3369 GCF_002282635.1 Acidiphilium sp. 34-64-41
GGGAAAAGCCAGTTCGTCACGCTGGTGAATGTCAATGGCCGCCATGGCGGGGGCCACTAGCCCTAGTGGGTGTCTGAGTCAACCGGATAGGCACGGAGTGAACATCGGATATCTACTGAAGGCGGCAGCATGAACCGTTCATGCGCCAGTAATGTTTGAATGTCAGGGAGAATACCGATGCGCGCCAGTCCGGCGGCTAAGGCTTTATTGAAGACGACGCTGCTCGCCTCTGCGGCGTTGCTGGTCAGCGTTCAACTCGGCTGTGCGAAGGAGCCACGCGGTATTCCGCTGGGCGGCGTCCTGACCCCGAGCGGCCAGACCATCACACCCACGGTGGCACCCGGCGCGCAATTCGGCACGCTGAACCCGGGGCTTGCGGCGTTCCCGACCTACACCGCCGGCCAAGCGGTGACCACCACGGTCAGCCCGGATGGCAAGACCCTGCTGATCCTGACCAGCGGCTATAATCTGGTGCAAGACGCTTCGGCGAACGTGATTCCGTCGGCTTCGAACGAATACGTGTTCGTCTATGATATTTCGAACGGCACGCCGGTGCAGAAGCAGGTGTTGCAGGTGCCCGACACGTTCATGGGCATCGCCTTCGCGCCGGATGGGCAGCATTTCTATGTCTCGGGCGGTGTCACCGACAATGTCCATACGTTTGCCTTGTCGAACGGCGTCTGGTCCGAGCAGGGCACGCCGATCGCGCTGGGTCATCTGGCGCTGGCGAAGCCGCCGCTCAACCTGGGCGGCAACGGGCTCGAGGTTAAGCCGCAGGCGGCCGGGCTCGCGGTGACGCAGGACGGCAGCAAGCTGGTGGTCGCGAATTTCTATAACGACAGTCTTTCGGTGATCGATCTGGCGAGCAGCGCTGTGACCGAGGTGCCGTTGCGCCCCGGCATCATCAACCCCGCGCAGGATGGCGTGGCCGGCGGCGAATACCCCTATTGGGTCGCGATCAAGGGCAGCAGCACGGCCTATGTGTCGAGCGAGCGGGATCGTGAGATCGACGTGGTCTCGCTGAGCGGCACACCCACCGTCACCGCGCGGATCAAGACGACCGGCAACCCCAACCGCATGGTGCTCAACGCGGCCGGCACGCTGCTTTACGTGTCGTGCGACAATGAAGCCGACGTGCAGGTGATTTCGACCGCGAGCAATAAAGTGGTCGATACCATTCATACCACGGCGCCGAGCAATTTCGTCGGACTGCCGGCCTATTACCACGGCACCGAGCCCAACAGCCTCACCCTGTCGCCGGACGGCACCCGCCTGTACGTGACCAACGGCGGCACCAATTCGGTCGCGGTGGTCGCGCTGAATACGCCGAAACCCGAAGTGATCGGCCTGCTGCCGACCGGCTATTTTCCGAACAGCGTCAGCGTCAGCGCCGACGGCAAGATGCTCTATATCGTCAACGGCAAGAGCAACCCCGGACCGAACCCCTGCAATTTCAAGATCGCGGCGGATGCCAAGGGCTCGTGCACGCCGACGCTGCTGAGCAACGACTATATTCTGCAACTCTCGAAGGCGGGTTTCCTGTCGATGCCGGTGCCCGGTGCCGCCGAGATGGACCGGCTGACCCATATCGTGGCGCAGAACAATAATTTCGGGTTTCACGAAAGTGACCGCGACAGATCGATGATGGAATTCTTGCATCATCACATCAAGCACGTGATCTACATCGTGCGTGAAAACCGCACCTACGACCAGATCCTCGGCGATGTCGGCGAGGGTAATTCCGATCCGGCGCTGGCGGAATTCGGCAAGACGATCACGCCGAACGTGCATGCGGTCGCGCGCAAGTTCGTCGATCTCGATAATTTTTATGACACCGGCGAAGTCAGCGGCAACGGCTGGCCGTGGAGCACCTCGGCCCGCGAATCCGATTTCGGTGCCAAGGCGCTGCCGGTCAATTACGCCGGGCGCGGCCTGTCGTATGATTGGGAAGGCAACAACCGCAACGTGGTGGTCGCCGAGCCCACGCTTGCCGCGCGCATGGCGGAAAACCCGCTCTACCCGAACGATCCCAACCTGCTGCCGGGGCAGAACAACGTGGCCGCACCGGATGGTCCCAAAGGCCAGTTCCAGCAGGGCTATATCTGGGACAATGCGCTGCGCGCGGGGCTGACCATTCGCAACTACGGTTTTTTCATCGATCTCGATCGTTACGGTCTGCCGACCTCCGAAGGCGGCATTCCGCTGCTGACCGATCCCTACGCCAGCAAGACCCAGGTGTCGTTCGGCACCAACCCGGTGCTCGCGAAATACACCGATCCGTATTTCCGCGGCTTTGACAACGCGCTGCCCGATTACTTCCGCGAGGCCGAGTGGGCGCGCGAGTTTCAGGGTTATGTCAAGAACGGCAAGCTGCCCTCGGTCGAGTTCGTGCGCTTGATGCACGACCATACCGGCAGCTTCTCGACCGCGATCGATGGGGTGAATACCCCGGCCTTGCAGATTGCCGACAATGACTACGCCGTGGGCAAGCTGATCCAGACGGTGGCGCATTCGCCCTATGCCAAGAACACCCTGATCTTCGTGGTCGAGGACGATGCGCAGGACGGACCGGACCATGTCGATGCGCACCGCAGCGAGGCGTTCATCGTCGGGCCCTACGTCAAGCACCACGCCGTGGTCGATGCGCGCTACACCACGGTCAACATGATCCGCACCATCGAGGACGTGATGGGCATGGGTCCGATGACCTTGAACGACGCCTACGAACGCCCGATGGCCCATGTGTTCAGCCGCAAGGACAAGAGCTGGACGTTCAACGCGACCGAACCGGCACCGCTGACCGCGACCACATTGCCGATGACCAGCCAGGCGATGCGCGAACCGTTGTGGCACAACATGCACAACGCGGCCTGGTGGTCGGCCAAGACCAAAGGCTATGACTGGAAGGTCGAGGACAAGATCCCCGCCCTCGCCTATGATCACATCCTCTGGGAAGGCATGATGCCGGGCAAGCCCTATCCGGGGCGCAACGGGCTCGACTACTCGCACAAGGCCGATCAGGCAGACACCGGCGTGAAGCAGAACACGCAGGGCTGAGCGCAAGGCTTTTCGCTCGGCGATTTGCAGGATGCTGTAGTCTTTCCACATCCAAGGGAAGACTACAGCATTATGCAGGCAATTTTCCGGGTCAGGCGTTCTATTGGGTGTTCGTGGTCGATCGGGGTGGCCGATGGGTCATGGGGTTTGCGCCTTCCGTAGTGAGCGTTCGTGCCCGGCGTGGCGATGTAAAGCGAAACCGCGCCAATAGATCGTTACTCATCGGTCGGTAATTAAGACGACATTTTGCTAGTCGTATGTTTGCGGGGGTGATATAATTCCGGCATGAAACGGGACGGTCGCAGATTTGAT
>NZ_NCJX01000078.1:0-37095 GCF_002282635.1 Acidiphilium sp. 34-64-41
CGATGATCGCAATCAAACGGAATCCATGATCGCGATCCACCGGAATCGATGATCGCGATCAAACGGAATCAGTGATCGCGATCCACCGGAACGCGCACAATTTGCGCGGCGCGCGGCTGCATCAGGTCGATTTCAGCCGCGCGATCGGCCGCAAGAGCGTGGTGACCCGCGCGGTGTTCAATGATTGCAATTTCGATTTCGCGGAGCTCGCCGATGCGCGCCTGCCCGGGTGCGACCTCGCGCGCTGCCGGTTTCGCGAGGCGGATCTGGGCGGGGTCGATTTCACCGATGCCGATTTGAGCGGCGGTGATTTCACCGAGGCGATCACAACGGGGATGGCGCTGGCCGGCGCCGATGTGCGGGGTGGTGATCTTGGCGCGCTCAATCTGCTCGCGCTCGCCAGTTTTGCGCGGCTGAAGATTACGCAGAGCCAGGGGGATGGGTTGTTGCAGGCGCTGCGGATCGACCTGCACCCCGATCCGGCCGGGTAAGATCGGCCGGGCGTGCCGCGGCGTCAGGTGCCGTCGGCCATCAGCCCGTAGCGGTGCATTTTGCGATAGAGCGTGTTGCGGCTGATGCCGAGTGCTGCGGCGGAGGCCGCGATGCGCCAATGGTGTTGTTCCAGCGTCTCGACAATATGGGCGCGTTCGTCCGGCGGTATCGCTGGGATGGCGGCGGGCGGGGTGGGCGGTGGCGCGGCCTGGCTGTGCAGGCGTGGCAAATGGGCGCGTTCGATGATGCCGCCTTCGGCGAAGGCGATGGCGGTGCGCATTGTGTTGCGCAGTTCGCGAAGATTGCCGGGCCAGTCATGGGCCAGCAGATCGCGCCTGGCATCCGGTGCGATGGTGATGTCGCTTGAGGCTTCCTCGCGGCAGATTTGTTCGATCAGGGCGGCGCGGTCGGTGCGGGCGCGCAAGGGTGGCATGGTGAGGGCGACGCCGTTGAGGCGGTAGAACAGATCCATGCGGAAATCGTTGCTGGCGACCAGGGCTTCGAGGTCGCGGTGGGTGGCGCTGATGACGCGGATATCGACGGGGATCGGCGTCGAACTGCCGAGCGGGACGATTTCCTTTTCCTCGAGCAGGCGCAGCAGGCGGGCCTGGATGGAGAGCGGCATGTCGCCGATTTCATCGAGGAACAGGGTGCCGCCGTGGGCGGCGAGCGCCTTGCCGCGCATGCCGCCGGTGCGGGCCCCGGTGAAGGCGCCGGCTTCGTAGCCGAATAATTCGCTCTCGATGAGCTGTTCGGGGATGGCGGCGCAGCTCATCGCGATGAAGGGTTGGGCGTGGCGCTCGCTGGCGCGGTGGATGGCGCGGGCGAAACTGTCCTTGCCGGTGCCGGTTTCGCCGAGCAGGAGGATGTTGATGTCGCGGTTCATCACGCGTTCGGCGCGCCAGACGTTGTCGGCCATCACGGGGTCGGTGCCGGCGAAGCGGGCGAGCGAGGGGAAGGCGGGGCGGTGCGGCTTGGCGATGTTGCGCGCCGCCACGCTGGACTTGCCGTTGCTGGAGTGAGCGGTGCTGCCGGGCAGGCTGGTGCGCGCGCGGGGGCGTGCCTGTTTGGCGGGCCAGATGCTGGCGAAGCCGTGGTGGTCCGCGCCATGCGCGATCGGCCAGATCGCGAAGGGCTCGGCTTCGGCGTGTTCGAACAGACGATCGGTCGTGACGTCGAACAATTCGGCGACGCTGCGGCCGAGCAGGGCCGTGTGGTCGGCTTTGCCGAGCTGGGCGGGCACCGTGCTGTCGACCGCGCGGATGGTGCCGTGCTCGTCGATCGCCAGCAGGCTGTCGTAGGGCAGGCCGACCAGTTCGGGGCGCTCGTGAAAGCGCAGGATCAGGCAGTCGCGATAACTATGGGTGAAGTGCATCTGCTCGATGATGCGGGCCGACATGCTGACCAGGGCGATGGTGGGCACCTGGGCGGCGCGGCTGTCGTCGCAATCGAGGGAGGAGGCGTCGAGCACGCCGAGCAGGGTGCCGTTGGCACCCCAGATGGGCGCGGCCGAGCAGGTCATGCGGCTGTTGCGGGTGAAGTAATGGTCTTCGCGGTGGACCACGCGGGCGCGGCGGTCGTGCAGGCAGGTGCCTGGGCCGTTGACGCCGGCGTGGCGCTCGTTCCACAGAAATCCGGGCACCATGTTGGCGGTGCGGGCACAATCGGTGTTGGCGTTGTCGGTGAAGGCATCGAGAATGGCGCCCGAGGCATCGGCCAGCATCAGCACGTAGCGCGTGGCGGCGGCGGATTGGGTGACCTGGTGGTTGATCTGCCCGAGCAGGCGATGCATTTCAACCCGGCCGACGCGCTCGAACAGGCCGCGCTCCTCGCGCAGGAGTTTCAGGGCGGCGCCACCGATGTGTTCGCCGGGCGGCGGATGATCGGGGTCGAGGTGGTAAAGATCGCGGCAGCGCTGCCAGGCGGCTTCGATATAGGCTTCGCGCGGCACATAGGTTTCGCGCAGATTGGCCGCACCGCGCGGCTCTGGCCGCTGCTCTGGCCGTTGCTCTGGCCGCGCAATCGGGCGCGGCTGAGGGCCGGCGGTTACCAGACCTTCGGGACTCAGCGTGCGGCGATCGAGCGAAGCGGGTCCCGCCGTTGCGGCGTGTGTCATGCTGGACGGTTTCCTCATTTTCGTGCTGGCCAGACATATCACCGCGACCAGATCAGACAAGTGTAGCAGAGTGTCACATCGTTGGCGCGTTTTGTCACGCGGGATTGAAGGATAGGTGACAGAATTGTTATCCGGGGTGGGCGAATAATGGGCGCGCGCCTTGGACTTGGCGGGTCGGGCGGCGGAGTTTCGCTTTGGCATGATCCTTGCTGATGAGAGCACAGCCGGGCAAATCCGGCTCCCAATGAACGACTTGCGGACTTTGCCTGATGGCGCGGCCGCGTAACTGGAGGAAATTAAATGGCAAGACTAGGAGGATCGTCGCTGAGTCGTTCGCTCAGGTTGGCGACGCTCGGTGTTATCGGTGCCGGCGCCTTCGTGCTCGGCGCCCAGGCGCAGACGCCCGCCAGCACCTCGCTGACGTCGATGCAGAAGAACCCCGACAACTGGGTGATGCCGACCGGCACGTACAACAACTGGCGGTACAGCCCGCTGAAACAGATCAACACCAACAACGTCAAGAACATGCAGGTTGCGTGGTCGATGTCGACCGGGACCGATCGTGGCCTGGAAGGCCAGCCGATCGTGATCGGCAACATGATGTATTACGAGACGTCGTATCCGAACTACGTCTATGCGATCGATCTTAATCATCCGGACCAGATCGCCTGGAAATTCGAGCCGCCGCATGATTCCAACGCGCCACCGGTCGCCTGCTGCGACGTGGTGAACCGCGGCCCGGCGTTCAGCGACGGTATGGTTTATGCCGATGCGCTCGACGGCGTACTCTACGCGCTCGATGCCAAGACCGGCAAGGTCGTGTGGCAGGCCAAGAACGCGCATCCGCAGGATGGGCAGACGATGACCGGCGCACCGATGGTGGTGGGCAAGAACGTGATCGTCGGCGTTGCCGGCGGTGAATACGGCGTGCGTGGCTATCTGACGGCGTATGACGCGAAAACCGGCAAGCAGGTCTGGCGCGCCTACAGCGAAGGTCCGAACAAGGACATGCTGATGAGCGCCACGCACACGATCAACGGCGCAACTGGTAAGCCGATCGGGGCGCACTCCAGCATCAAGACCTGGCAGGGCGATCAGTGGAAAGTCGGCGGCGGCACCACCTGGGGCTGGTTTTCGTACGATCCGAAGCTGAACCTCATGTATTACGGGACCGGCAACCCGGGCACGTGGAACCCGAGCCAACGCCCCGGCAAGAACCGCTGGTCGATGACCATCATGGCGCGCAACCCGGAAACCGGTGAGGCCAAATGGGTCTATCAGATGACCCCGCACGACGGCTGGGACTATGACGGCGTCAACGAAATGGTGCTCGCCAATGTCGATGATCACGGCAAGACCGTGCCGGCGCTGGTGCATTTCGATCGTAACGGCTTCTCGTATGTGATGAACCGCGAAACCGGCGCGCCGATCGCGATTCACAAATACGACCCGTCGGTGAACTGGGCGACCGGGATCGACCCCAAGACCAATGAGCCGATCGTCGATCCGGCCAAGATGACCAGCGACGGCAAGGATGTGAAAGACATCTGCCCGGCTTCGCAGGGCGATAAGGACGAACAGCCGGTTTCCTATGATCCGCAGACCAAGCTGTTCTACGCGCCGCTGAACCATTTGTGCATGAGCTATCAGGCGTTCAACGTGAAGTACAAATCGGGCTTCCCGTTTGTCGGCGCGATCGTGAACATGATCCCTGGCCCGGGCGGCTATAGGGGCCGGTTCATCGCCTACAACCCGGTGACCGGCAAGACCGTTTGGCAGAAGCACGACATGTTCCAGGATTGGGGCGGTGCGATGACCACGGGCGGCGGGCTTGCGTTCTATGGCACGCTGAAGGGCATGTTCCGCGCGGTCGACGTCAAGACGGGCAAGATCCTGTATCAGTTCAAGACCCCGTCGGGCATCATCGGCAACCCGATCACCTACATGCATGATGGCAAGCAATATGTTGCGATCCTGAGTGGCGTGGGTGGCTGGGCCGCGATCGGCATGGCCGACAATCTGCACAAATCGAGTGCGGGTCTTGGCGCGGTCGGTCTGAACGCGACGCTGACCGACTATACGAACCTTGGCGGTACGTTGATGGTGTTTGCGCTGCCCTCGAAAGTGGCCAGTGCCGACTGATCACGTCTGACGATCCAGCCCGGGTCTCCCCTGCCCGGGCTGGTTTTTTTTCTATCTTGCCGTGCCTTGGTTTGCCTGCTTTGAGCGGTTTGGCGCGCGATCCGCCTGAACTGCGCGCGTATGTGATTGGAGTGAAACACCATGAAAAATTCGGCCTTTCGTTGGGCGATGCTGGCTGGAATGGCGGGTGCGATTGCGATCGCGCCGCATGCCGCCGCCGCCAATGCCGAGCCCGCCGCCAACAGCCATGTGCTGCGGGTCTGCGCCGATCCGGATTACCTGCCCTATTCGAACCGTGCCGGACAGGGGTTCGAGAACAAGGTGGCCGAACTGGTCGCCAAGGCGATGGGGCGCAAGCTCGAATACACCTGGGCGAGCTATCGCGGTCATGGCGGCTACTCGAATTTCCTGGCCGAGAATCTCGACGCACGGAAATGCGATGTCGTGATGAACCTGCCGTATGGCGATCATGAAGATGGTTACACCAAGCCGTATTATCGGTCGTCCTACGTGTTCATCACGCGCAAGGACAAGCATCTGCACATCCGCTCGATGAACTCGGTCTCGCTGAAGATGGTCAAGATCGGCTTTGAGGAGGATACGACGCCGGAAACCGCGATCAAGCTGCTCGACCTGATCGGCAATGCGGTGCCGTTTCACATCGCCAGCAATCCCACGGCCTCGCCCAAGGAGTTGTTGCAGGCGGTGCAGGACGGCAAGGTCGGCGTGATGATCACGTGGGAACCGGCGATCGGCGATTTCCTGAAGGACTACCCGGATCTGCAGGTGGCGCGTGTACCATCCGAGGAATACGGGCCGGGCCTGCCGACGGTGAACTACACCTATGGCATGTCGATGGGCGTGCGAAAGCACGATACGGCGCTGAAGGATGCGCTCGACAAGGTGATTGCCGCGCACAAGACCGAAATTACCGCGACGCTTGCGAAATACGACGTCAAGCTGATGGCGAACCCGCGGCACGTCAATTTTCCGAATCAGTAACTGAAACTTCTGGATGAGAGCAGGACGCATGAAGATTAGATCGATCCCCACCATCATCGGCGCCGGTGTGCTCGGCGTGGCTGCTGTGGCCCTGGTCACGATGGCCAGCTACGCGGCGGATACCTCGGGCACCACCACGGCGACCTCGATGCCAAAGGGCGAAACGCTCGCCAAGGGCAGCGATTGCTTTTCGTGCCACGCGATCAATCAGAAAATCGTGGGGCCGGCCTTTAATTGGGGCAACGTGCCGATGCCGGCGCACCCGCAGTTGAGTGCGGCGGATACCAAGGAGATCGTTTCCTGGATCCTGACGTTGAAAAAACCCGGCACCACCGCCGCCAGCGGCGCGGCGTCGGGGCAGAAATTCACCTACACGGTGAAGGGCAAGACGGTCACCACCAGTTTCCCGATCTTTCAGAAGGGGACAGACAAGGTGACGCCGATGGTGTTCCGCGGCTATGAGCTGTTCAATTCCTACTGCTTCCGCTGCCACGGCGCGGATGCGGATGGCGGTTCGTACGCGCCGAACCTGCGCAATTCACTCAACAACGGCATGACCGAGAGCAAGTTCCTGGGCATCGCGATGACCGGGGTCAAAGCCAAGGGCATGCCGAGCTGGGCGGGATTTTTCACACCGCACCAGATCAAGGCGATCTATCAGTACACGGATGCCCGCGCGGTTGCGGTGGTCAGCCAGGGTACACCGAAGCACTGAGGTCGCGCCGACGATCCACGTCACGACAATTTTCGTAACACAACCGGGAGAATACCAATCATGGCTATCGCTCTTCATCCCTCGATCGATCACGGGGTCAAACCAGGCGCGTCCGGCTTTTCGGGCGGCACGCTGCATTGCCATTGCGCCAGCCATAAGGTGGCGGTGAAAATCGATGCGCAGACGGCCCACAACCACGCCTGCGGCTGCTCGAAGTGCTGGAAGCCGGCCGGCGCGAAATTTGCCGTGATCGCCGTCGTCTCGCGTGACGCGGTGCATGTGACGGAAAACGGTGGCAAGCTGCACATCGTTGATCACAACGCGACCATCCAGCGCCATGCCTGCCGCGAGTGCGGCGTGCACATGTTCGGCCGGATCGAGAACAAGGCGCACCCGTTCTACGGGCTCGACTTCGTGCACACCGAACTGTCCGACGAGGCAGGCTGGTCGGCGCCGGAATTCGCGGCCTTCGTGTCTTCGGTGATCGAGCAGGGCACGCCGCCGGCCGAAATGGCGGGCATCCGCGCGCGGCTGAAGGAACTCGGCCTTGAGCCGTATGATTGCTTGTCGCCGCCGTTGATGGACGCTATCGCGACCAGTGTGGCGAAAGCTTCGGGCGCTCTCGCAGCTTAAACAAGGGGACTGAAGACAATGGACGTTCGCGCCGCGATTGCGTGGAAAGCAGGCAAGACGCTCGACCTCGGGACCGTCAAACTCGAAGGTCCGAAGGCGGGCGAGGTATTGGTGGAAATCAAGGCCACCGGCATCTGCCATACCGATGAATACACGCTGTCCGGCGCGGACCCCGAGGGTCTGTTTCCGGCGATTCTTGGCCACGAGGGGGCCGGCATCGTCGTCGATATCGGCCCCGGCGTGACCACGCTGAAAAAGGGCGATCACGTCATTCCGCTCTACACGCCGGAGTGCCGGCAATGTAAATCGTGCCTGTCGCGCAAGACCAATTTGTGCACCGCGATCCGCGCGACCCAGGGCAAGGGCGTGATGCCGGACGGCACCAGCCGCTTCTCCTGCGAGGGGGAGCCGGTGATGCATTATATGGGCTGCTCGACCTTCGCGAATTTCACCGTGCTGCCGGAGATCGCGCTGGCGAAGGTGCGCGAGGACGCGCCGTTCGACAAGATCTGCTACATCGGCTGCGGTGTCACCACCGGCATCGGTGCGGTGATCAACACCGCCAAGGTGCAGCCGGGTGACAATGTGGTGATTTTCGGCCTCGGCGGCATCGGGCTGAACGTGATCCAGGGCGCGCGGATTGCAGGCGCCGACAAGATCATCGGCGTCGATCTGAACAACGGCCGCAAGGCGATGGCGGAGAAATTCGGGCTGACCCATTTCGTCAACCCCTCCGAAATCGGCGAGGATCTGGTGCCGTATCTGGTCAATCTGACCGATGGCGGGGCCGATTTTTCCTTCGAGTGCATCGGCAATGTGAAGGTGATGCGCCAGGCGCTGGAATGCTGCCATCGTGGTTGGGGCACTTCGATCATTGTTGGTGTGGCCGGCGCGGGGCAGGAGATTTCGACGCGGCCGTTCCAGCTGGTGACCGGGCGCAACTGGCGCGGCACCGCGTTCGGCGGCGCGCGCGGGCGGACCGATGTACCGAAGATCGTCGATTGGTACATGGACGGCAAGATCAACATCGATGATCTGATCACCCATGTGCTGCCGTTCGAACAGATCAACGAGGGGTTCGAGCTGATGCGCAAGGGCGAGAGCATTCGCAGCGTCGTCGTTTACTGATGTCGGCGCGGCTGATGCGTGGCGCCGTCTCGCTGGTGGCGGGTACGGCGCTCGCCTCGGTCGCGGTTTCGGCTTGGGCGCAGACCGCGCCGCCGGTGATCATTCCCTCGCCGGGGACGATCGCGATCAAGCGGATCGTGGTGAGTGCGACGCGCACGCGTCAGTCGAGTTTCGACGTGCCGGTCTCGATCTATGCGGTGACCGGCCAGCAGGTCAGCACCGCGAACGAGCAGGAGAACCTGTCCGAAAGCCTCGATCGGGTGCCCGGCATCGATGTACAGAACCAGCAGAATTACGCGACCGGCGTGCGCATCACTTCGCGCGGGTTCGGCGCGCAGACCGCGTTCGGCACCCGTAACGTCAAAATCCTGATCGATGGCGTGCCGGCGACGCAACCGGATGGCACCGGTGATTCCGAGGTGATCGATCTCGGCGACGTGTCGCGGATCGAGGTGCTGAGCGGGCCGTTTTCGGTGTTGTACGGCAATGCCGCGGGCGGCGTGATCCAGGTGTTCAGCAAGGACGGGCCGGCGGTGCCGACCGTGAGCGGCGGTATTCTGGCTTCCAGCTACGGTAGTTGGCGGGCCAGCGCGTCCTATGGCGGGACGCAGAAATTCGGCACCGATGGTTCGTTCAACTACATGATGAACGCATCCGATTTCTATTCCGGCGGGTATCGCGATCATAGTGCGGCGCGGCGCCAGCAGTTTTACGGCAAGTATCGGGTGCAGGTGGATGCCGACACTAGTTACACCTTGCTGGTCGATGCGCTGAACGAGCCGCGCTCGCTCGACCCCGGCGGGCTAACGGCGGCGCAATATCATGCCGATCCGCAGGCGGCCGGCAATAACGTCGTGAAATTTGATAGCCGCAAATCGCTGCGGCATTTCCAGTTCGGCTTCATCATGCGCCACCGGATCGATGCCGATAACAGCATCCGCCTGCTGGTGTACGATGTGAACCACGACGTGTTGCAATATCTGCCGTTCACCGGCAGTTTCGCGGCATCTGGCGGCGGCGTTGTGGACCTGGCGCGCAAATCGGGCGGCGTCGGCGCGCGGTTCACCCATAAGGACCAGATCGCGGGCGTGCCGATCACCGCGGTCGCGGGGGTCGATTTCGGGTATGAGGATCAGCATCGCAAAGGCTATGTGAATAATTACGGCACGGTCGGTGCGTTGCGGCGCAATGAGCAGGATATTGCGCGCAACATCGCCGAATATGCGCAGATCAACGCGAATTTGACACCGAAAATCATTTTCGACGCCGGTTTGCGGCATAGCCAGGATTATTTCAGCGTGCAGGATCTGTACGTGACGCCGAAACTGACCAACGATACCGGTTCGGTCAGCTATTCGCACACCAGCCTGGTGGCGGGCGTGACCTATCATTTGACATCGACGACCAATTTGTTCGCTGATTATGGCGAAGGGTTCGAGACGCCGACGCTCGACCAGCTCGCCTATCTGCCGAACGGCGAGGCGGGATTCAACGCCGCCCTGGTGCCGACCACCAGCGAGAATTACGAGGCGGGCATCAAATCCCTGCTCGGGTCGCGCACCTATCTGCAGATCGCGGCGTTCCACACCCATACCAACAATCAGATCGTGGTATCGTCCTCGAACAACGGCCGCACCGCCTATGCCAACGAAGGGCAGACCGGGCGCAACGGCGTTGATGCCAGTATCGACAGTTTTCTGCCGCACCACATCGAATTATACGGCTCCTACACGCTGCTGAAGGCGTTTTTCGAGCATAGCGCGATCGCCGGCAAGGCGCTGCCCGGCGTGCCGCAGCAGCGGATTTTCACCGAGGCGAGTTGGCACGATCCGGCGAGCGGCTTCTATACCTCGGTCGATGGCCGGTGGCAGAGCCGGATGTATGTCGATAATAAAAACTCGGCCTATGCCGCCGGCTATTTCACCGCGGGCATTGCCGGCGGGTTTCGCCAGACGATTGGCAAATTCGGGTTCGATGAATTCGCGCGGGTCGATAATCTGTTCAACCGGACCTATGTCGGCGCGGTCGTCGTGGCTGCAAATAATGGGCAGTATTACGAGCCTTCGCCGGGGCGGAATTTTGTTTTGGGGGCTACGGCGAAGTATAGGTTTTAGAAGGGTTCTTTTTTGTAAAAAAGAACCAAAAAACTTTTACTTGTCGGGTCTGAGGCATCGGCGCCGCCAACGCCCCAGACCCAGAGTCAAAAAATTTTTTGCTTCTTTTTTATAAAAAAGAAGTCTTCCTTAAAACACCTTCCCAGGCCCCATGCGCGCGTCTGGATCCAGCGCCAGCTTGATCCGCCGCATCACCCCGCGCTCCGTCTCATCGCGCCACTGCCCGAACGCTGCGCGTTTGACCAGGCCGACGCCGTGTTCGGCCGAGAAACTGCCGCCGAGGTCGGCGACGATGGCGTTGACATCCGCCATCAGCGCCTCGGGATCGGCGGTGGTGATGACGTTGAGGTGGATATTGCCGTCGCCGATATGGCCGAACGCGGCCATGCGTGCGTCGGGGTAGGTTTTGGCGAGCATGGTTGCCGCGCGGTCGAGCAGCGCGGGCACTGATGCGACCGGCACCGAGACGTCGTTCTTGATCGAGGCGCCTTCGCGTTTCTGGGATTCCGAGACGTGTTCGCGCAGCGCCCAGAAGGCGAGGCGCTGGGCTTCGGACAGGGCGATGGCGGCATCCTCGATGAGGCCGGCTTCGAGTGCATCGCCCAGCACCGCCTCGATCGTGGTGCGCAGGGCCGCGTTGCGCCGGGTGGTCGCGAGTTCGATCAGCGCGTAATGCGCGGCCGGTTGGCCGAGCGGCAAACGGCCATCCGGCATGTGGCGCAAATTGATCTCCATCGCGGTGCCCGAGATGTATTCGAAGGCGTAGAGCGCGGCATCGTCTTCATCGCGGAAGCGGGCGAACAGGTCGAGCACGGCGGCGACGCTGGCGAGACCGACCAGGCAGGTGGCGCGTTCGCGCGGCGCGGGCGATAGTTTGAGCACGGCGGCGGTGATGATGCCGAGCGTGCCTTCCGATCCGGCGAACAACTGGCGCAGGGCGTAGCCGGTGTTGTCCTTGCGCAGGGCGCGCAGCCCGTGCCAGATCGCGCCGTCCGGCAGCACGACTTCGAGGCCGAGAACCAGGTCGCGCGCGTTGCCGAAGCGCAGCGTGTTGTTGCCGCCCGCGTTGGTCGCGATGACGCCGCCGATCTGCGCGCTGCCTTCGGAACTGATCGACAGCGGCAGCAGCGCGCCCGCCGCCTCGGCCGCCAACTGTGCGGCGCGCAGGGCATCCGGCGCGCTGGGAATGCCGCCGGCAACCATCGAGGTGTTGCCGCCCTGCGGCACGATGGCGACGCCTGCGGCCGCGCACAGCGCCACGGCGGCGGCGACGCCCGCGGTATCGGCGGGGCGGAGCACGGCGCGCGGGGTGTTGCGGTACAGGCCGCGCCAATCCGCGCCATACGGGGCGATGTCGTGCGGTTCGGTCAGCACGGCGGCGGGCCCCAGGGCGGCGGTGAGGCGCGAGATCAGAGCATCCATGATCGTGATATATCCGCTGGATCGGCGTGTCGGAAGAGTCGCGGATTTCAAATTGCGGAACCGGCTTCCGAATTGACAACGGGGCGGGCGGGCTTACCCTGATCCGCATGACCATGCCCATTACCGATCTGCCCACCAGCATCGCCAAGGCGTTCGCGCTGCTGCGCTGCGTGAGTGTGAGCGAACCGCCGGCCAGTTTTTCGACCCTGCTGGAGCAGACCGGCCTGCCTAAAGCAACGCTGCACCGCCTGTTGCAGGAACTGGTCACCGCCGGGTTGATCCGCACCGCGCCGGACCGGACCTACCGGCCGGCACTCGGTCTGCTCGAACTCGCCTACCGGGCGTGGGAATCGATCGATCTGAAGGCGGTGGCATCGCGCCACGTCGATACGCTGTGGCGCAGCACCGATGAAACCGTGCATCTCGCGGTGCGGGATGGGCACGAGATCATCTATATCGACAAGCGCGAGAGCCCGAAGACACTGCGGCTGTTTTCCTCGGTCGGGCGGCGCGGACCGCTGCACTGCACCGGCGTGGGCAAGGCGATTCTGGCGCATCTGCCGCAGGCCGAACGCGACGAGATCATCAATGCGATCACATTGACGGGGCATACGCCGCACACCATTACCTCGCGCCATCTGCTGCGCGCCGCGTTCAACGATATTCGCGCAGCAGGGCTCGCGTTCGACCGGGAGGAGCACGAGGTCGGCATCATCTGCGTCGCGGCGCCGATTTTCGATCGTACCGGTCGTCCGGTCGCCAGCCTGAGCGTGACCGCACCGGCGATGCGGATGGACGACGCCCGGCTGGCAACCCTGGCACCGGAGGTGAAAATGGCCGCGGAACGGATTTCGGCGGATGTTGTGGCATCGAACTGCGTGATCTGAAAGAACGTGTGAAAGAGCGAGGAAGTACTTCTTTTTTGTAAAAAAGAATCAAAAAACTTTTTGACTCTGGGGTATGAGTGGTTTTATTGTTACGGATTCGACTTATAGAGTGTTCTGATTGATCATTTATGGACGTGGAAGTTATATGAGGGCGTTATGCTCTTTTTGACTGGTCTTGAAGCCTCTTTCTCTCTGGACCACGCCCTCTTGCATCACACTCGCGTTATGGTAGCGTTACCAATGAAACGAGATGCCGCCAGATGAGGCGTCAACTCGTAGGCTGCGTCTCAAAATAAGGAAACGGACCCAATGGAAAAAACCAGAACTCATCGGCGCAAGCGCGCGATCATGGCGGGCATTGCCGGAGCGGCACTCGCGATCGGGCTCGGCGGGCTCGCCTATGCCGGCGCCATGGCCAACACCACGACGCCGACGCTGAAGGATTACGCCTCGACCCAGGGCGATCACTCGAACTGGATCCTGCCGGCCAAGAACTACAACAACGATCGCTATGTCGATCTGAGCGACATCACACCCGCGAACGTGGCTCAACTCAAGCCGGCGTGGACCTTCAAGATCGACGACAACGGCCCGATCGAAGCGGCGCCGATCATCTGGCACGGCACGGCGTATATCAGCTCCGCGCATGATCATGTGTACGCAATCGACGTGAAGACCGGCAAGCTGAAATGGCAGTATTCGGACAACCCCCACGTCATCGCGTTTGCCGCCAACCGAGGCATCGCGCTGCTCGATGGCAAGGTCTATATCGCGACACTCGATGGCAAGCTCGTGGCGCTCGATGCCAATACCGGCAAGGTCGTGTTCAGCAAGCTGCTGGTCAAGGACCCGGCCAACTCGTTCTACACCATGGCGCCGCTGCCCTATAAGGACCCCAAGACCGGCAAGGCGATGCTGATCCTGGGCGTCTCGAACGGCGACTGGGGCGGCATTGGCAATGTTGCGGCCTATAACCCCACCAATGGCAACGAGCTGTGGCAATGGAATGCGGTTCCCGGCCCGGGCGAGAAGGGTCATTCGACCTGGAGCGGCGACAGCTGGAAGCGCGGCGGCGGCGCGGTCTGGACCATGATGGCGATCGATCCGAAAACCGACATGCTCTACGCCAATGCCGGCAACCCGCAGCCGGATTTCAACGGCCCGGCCCGCAAAGGCAGCAATCTGTACAGCGACTCGCTGGTGGCGCTGAACATTTCCGGCGCCAAGCCGAAACTGGTCTGGTATCACCAGTTCATTCCGCACGACACGCATGACTGGGATCCGGTGATGCCGCCGGTGCTGTTCAACGGCAAGGTCGACGGCAAGATGATGCCGCTGGTGGCCGATGGCGACAAGGCCGGTAATTTCTGGCTGCTGAACTCCAAGACCGGCGCGCTGGTCAATCATTTGCAGGTCAGCATGCAGTATCACCAGAAACTTGCACCATCACTCAAAGGCAACGTCGCTTGCCCGAACACCAATGGTGGCGTCGAATACAATGGCGGTACCTACGATCCCAAGACCAACATGATCTATTTGCCCAGCAGCAATGAGTGCGGCTTCTGGAAATCGACCAAATCGGTGGTCTACATCGCAGGGCAGTTCTACCTCGGCGGTGCGTTCCCGACCTTCGTGGGTCAGAACACCGGACAGCTCAATGCAATCGACGTGAGCAACGGCGTGTTCGCCTGGCGCAAGCCGGAAAAACTGCCGATGGCCGGTGGCGCGCTCTCGACCTCGACCGGGCTGGTGTTCACCGGCATGGAAAACGGCGATTTCGCCGCGTTCGATGCCACCTCGGCCAAGAAACTGTGGAGCTATGATACCGGTTCGCCGATCATCGCCCCGCCGGTCGCCTTCACCGATGGCGGCACCGAGTATGTCGCGGTCGCGTCCGGCCCGGCCGGCAACCAGCAGCTGCCGACCATGCCGAAAGACAATAAGGGCACCATGCTGACCATGTTCGCTCTGCCGAAATGAGGCTGGCCAACCGGATCGGATTGATCCTGGGCGCGGGGGTGGCATTTGCCACCCCCGTTGCTTTCGCCTCCGCAGCGTCGCCTTCGGAACATGCCCGCGCCGCCGCTGCATTGGCCGATATCAAATTTGCCATCACCACCATCATGGCGGCGGAAAACGGCACGACCAGCGGCCCGGCCAATTACGTCCAGGCCGCGCAGAGTGCCATCAACGCCCTGGTTGGCAGCAAGGACCCCGCGTTCGACCCGCACGTGCCGAACCCCGGTGACGCCACCGGCTCGATGGGCCAGGTCAACGCCCTGCTCGACCAGACCGCGACACCGCCTTATGTGCCTGCGCTGCACGGCGTGCAGATCAACGAACTCGCCGCCGTCGCCTATCTGCAGGAAGCGGTGAAGGCGCGCGGCCTCAACGCGTTTCAGACCGCATCGTCCAGCGCGCTCGAAAACCTCGAAGTCGCGGAGGGCCGCACCAGCCAGTACGACGTGCTCGGCGGCATGCTGGGCGCGATTGCGAACACCACGCTCGCGGTGCCGGATGGCGCCCCGACCGCGAACGGCTGCGCCGCACCCAAGGCGGTCGGTTACGGTATTCACCACGGCTGGCTGGTCTGGCACGCCGTGAAACCAGGTGCCTTGTCGATTCCGGCGACAGGCACCGCATCCGTCAAGAAGGAAAATGGTATGCTGGTTCTCTATACTGCAGCTGCACCGATGGTGCAGCACCACTGCGCCACTCATGCGGCGGCGGCGGCCGTGGTCAGGCCGGTCGCTTACACCCCGCCGGTCAAGCGCCCGACCCTGCTGATCGAAGCCGCCGCCCATACCGCGGCGAGCGCTGCCCTCTACACCGCCGCCCAAGCCGCCAGCGGCAAGGCGGTATTCGCTACCAATTGCGCGAGTTGCCATGGTGCGAACCTGCAAGGCGTGGCAGCACCGGCGATTGCTGGCACCGAGTTTCTGAAGACCGCGACGAGCAATAAATATACCGTTTCGATTCTCAACACGATCGTCACGCAGAACATGCCGCTCAACAATCCGGGGTCGTTGAAGCCGGCGGAATACGCCAGCGTCATGGCCTATCTGCTGGCGTCCAACTGCTACCCGGCGGGCAAGACGCCGTTTCCGACCAGCCCCGGCGCCAATTTCGGCACGGCCATCGTCGGCGTCCAGGCCCACCCGGCCGGCACGCCCAACAAGCTGGGCGTGTGCCCCGTCAACTGATCATTTGCCAATTCCGGATGGCGCCCGGTATTCTGGCGCATCGCCACGATACGGGAGCCACCGGATGAAGCGTTTGCTGATCTGTCTTGTTGCACTGCCGCTCACCGCCTGGGCCGGGCAGGAAGATTTCATCGCCCCTAGCGCGTTTCCGCCCCTGTCCGACGGTGTGACGGCGGCGGTTAATAAAACCGAGGCAACGCTGCTGAAACAGGCCGGGGTCGCGCGCGTCGGGTTTTATCAATTCACCATCGATGACAAAGGCAAGCTCGCCAAAATCGGCGTTGCACGCTCATCGGGCGATGCGACCGACGATGATGAAGCGATCGCCGCGATCGAGGCAACCCCGTTCGACGCGGCACCCGCCGGCAAACAGACCTATCACCTCATCCCGATCCGCTTCACCGCGCAGGAAACGATCTATATCCCGCCGGCGGGCAGCAAATGATGCCGCCCGCCGGGCAGTGCTGCATCACACGATGCCGGCGCGCCTCGTGTAGTCGCCAAATCCCTCGCCCGGCAGACGATCCTTGGCGAATTGCGTGAACAGCGGCGACAACGCGGCAATGATTTCAGCCTCGTCGGCGTTTTCGCGGTAGATCGTGTTCAAGCGCGATCCGTCCGCAGCGCCGCCCAGCAGCAGATTGTATCGGCCAGGATTGCGCCCGACCAAGCCGATCTCGGCGATATAGGGCCGGGCGCAGCCGTTCGGGCAGCCGGTCATGCGCACGGTAATCCGCTGATCGGACAGGTGGTTTTCGGTCAGGAGCCCATCGATCGCGGTGATCAGATGCGGCAGATACCGCTCGCTCTCGGCCAAAGCGAGGCCGCAGGTCGGCAGCGCGACGCAGGCCATCGCGCCCTCGCGCAGCACCGACACATGCTGCACCACGCCATGCTCGGCCAGAATCCGCTCGATCGCGGTCCGGTCGGCATCGCTCGCGCGCGCGATGATGATGTTCTGGTTGGCGGTCATGATGATCGCGCCACGATCGATGAAATCGGGCATCGAATTGATCGAGACCAGGGCCGATTTCAGCCGCCACGCCCCGACATCCGCGATCCGCCCGTTCTCGATGAACAGCGTCAGATGATGCAGCCCCTCATGATCGGTCAGCCAGCCAAGCGCATCGCCGTTGCCGGTGAATTCGAACGGCCGCGCCGGCGCCAGCGGGGTGGCCAGCCGGGCGTTTACCTCGCGCTTGAACCAGTCCAGCCCGTGCGTGTCGATCGTGTATTTCAGCCGCGCGTGCTTGCGGTTGGTGCGGTCGCCGTAATCGCGCTGCACCGTGACCACCGCCTCGGCCACCGGAATCAGATCCGCCGCCGCGCAATAGCCGATCACATCACCCACCCGCGGATAGGTCGCGGCGTCGCCGTGCGACGCGCCCATGCCGCCACCCGCCACCACATTGTAGCCGACGATGGTCTCGCCCTCGACGATCGCGATGAACGACAGATCATGCGCGAACACATCGACATCGTTCGACGGCGGCACCGCCACGGTCATCTTGAACTTGCGGGGTAGATAGGTCGGCCCATAAATCGGCTCGGCCTCCGGCTCGCCGCCCAGCACCCGCTCGTCACCAATGAAAATCTCGCGCCACGCCCCCGTGCGCGGCAGGAAATGCGCCGATAACTGCCGCGCCGCCTCCACCGCCTCGCCATGCGCGCGCGACAAATACGGGTTCGCCGCCGCCATCACGTTGCGATTAACGTCGCCGCACGCCGCAATCGTATCGAGCAAAGCCGCATCCATCGCGCGCATCGCCTCGCGCACGTTGCTCTTGATCACGCCATGAAATTGAATCGTCTGCCGCGTGGTAAGCCGCACCGTAGCATTGCCGCGCTCGGTCGCCAGCCGGTCCATCGCCAGATACTGCCGTGGCGTCAGGACGCCGCCGGGAACGCGCAAACGCGCCATGAACATATACGCCAGATCCAGCTTCCGCTTGGCACGCTCCGGCCGCAAATCACGGTCGTCCTGCACATACACGCCATGGAACTTGATGAGCTGGCCATCGTCCTCGCCCAACCCGCCGAACGCCTGCACATCCAGCTCATCCGCTAGAGTGCCACGTAGAAAATCACTCCGCGCCTTGATCGTTTCATTGCGCGCTAAATCAGCCATCGTGCGTCCTTTCGCGATATGTGTCGGAAGGGTGGGGCTTTGCCCCACGCCCCACCAGGGGCTCCGCCCCTGGACCCCGCTGGGGCCTTAGGCCCCAGACCCCGCTAGTTTCAGATGAGAGGGGGCATCAATTCCGTTGCCTTTCAAAGGGCGTCGCAAGCCCCCTCTCATCTGAAACTAATGAGGTCCAGGAACTAAGTTCCTGGCGGGGGTCCAGGGGGCAGAGCCCCCTGGTCGGGGTCCGGGGCGAAGCCCCGCCTTGCCGGCTCATGCCGCGACCGGCCGTGTGAGGAAGATGCCGCATTCGATTTTACCGGTACCGCTCCAGCGTCCGGCGCGGGGTGGTTCGCCGGGCTGGATGCGGCGGGTGCAGGTGTGGCAGCCGATCGAGGCGAAGCCATCGGCCTGGAGCGGGTGGTGGGGCAGGTTGCGGCTGGTGAAGTAGGTTTCGATATCGGTCTGGGTCCAGGCGCGCAGCGGGTTGACGATGATGCGGCCATCGGGGCCGGTTTCGGTGGCTTGCAGGGTGGCGCGGCTGTCGGACTGGGTGTGTTTGCGCCCGCTGATCCAGGCTTCGAACGGCAGCAGCGCGTCGTCGAGCGGCATGGTTTTGCGCAGGGTGCAGCATAAATCGGGGTCGCGGGCGAACAGGGTGCCGTTGGGGTCGAAGCTGGCGAGGTGGGCGGGGTCGGGGCGGATGGTCCGCACGTCCGACAGGCGCAGCCTGGTGATCAGGGCGTTGCGATAGGCGATGGTATCGGGGAAGAGTTTGCCGGTATCGAGAAAGATGACCGGCAGGGTGCGGTCGATCCGCGCGATCAGGTCGAGCAGGGCGGCGGATTCGGTGCCAAAGGATGAGACCAGGGCGATCCGGCCGGGGTGGGCCGCGATGCTGGTGCGCAGCAGATCGAGCGCTTCGGCTTCCGGTTTTGTCAGGGTTTCAAGCATCAGTAGACGTCCTTTTTATAGCGGCCGGCGGCGATCAGCGCATCGAGTTCGTGCTGGCCGCGATCGGCGTCGTCCTTGCCGAGAATGCGGACGAGGGTGGTATCGACATCGCGGGCCATCGCCTTGGCGTCGCCGCAGAGGTAGAGCGTGGCCCCTTGGTCGAGCTGGGCGCGCAGGTCGTGGAGCTGGTTCCAGAGCACGTGCTGGACGTAGCGTTTTTCGGGCTGGTCGCGCGAAAAGGCGAGGTCGAGCCGGCCGAGCACGCCGGATTTCAGCCAATCCTGGATGTCGAGCTGGTAGAGGAAATCGTGCAGGAAGTGGCGGTGGCCGAAGATGAGCCAGGATTTGCCGGCGATGCCGAGGGCTTCGCGCTCCTGCAGGAAGGCGCGGTAGGGCGCGATGCCGGTGCCGGCGCCGATCATCACGATCGGCGTTTCGTTGGTTTCGGGCAGGCGGAAATGCGGGTTGGCCTTGACGTGGACATTGACGCTGCCGCCGGTTTTGCGGCGTTCCGCGATCATGCCGGAGGCGACGCCGAGCCGGGCGCGGCCTTCGCTTTCATAGGCGACCTTGGCGATCGCGAGATGGGCGGCCTCGCCGACCAGGCGTTGTGATGAGGCGATCGAGTAATAGCGCGGCGGCAGTTTGCGCAGCAGGGTGGTGAGTTGCGCGGTGGTCAGGGTGTGGGGGTAGGATTCGAACAGGTCGATCGGCTGGCGGCCGGCGATGAAGCGGCCGCGCGCCTCGGCATCGGCGGCGAGTGTCGCGAGGTTCGCATCGCCGGTGAGGGCGGCGTAATCCTGGATCAATTTGCCGCTGAGCGTGGTGATGTCGCGTTCGCGGGTGAGCGCGCTGTGGGCGGCGCTGTCATCGAACAGGCCGGTGGCGCGCAGCACCGCGCCGACCAGGGCAGGGTCGTTCTCGGGCGCGATGCCCAGCGTGTCGCCGGGTTGGTAGGCGATGCCCGAACCGGTCAGGTCGAGTTCGAGATGCAGCGTCTCCGAGGATGAGCGCGACGAGGTAATGGCGTGCAGGGCGGCGATTTCGGCGGCGAAGGGGGCGTTCTTGCCGACTGGTTCGGCTTCGGCGCGGTGAAAATCGACATGGATGACCGAGCCGGCATCGGCGGCCGGGGTCAGTTTTTCGAGCAGGGACGCGATGAAGCCGGCGGCCGGGGTTTCGTAATCGAGGTCGCAATCGAGCCGTTCGGCGATGCGGACGCCGCCGAGCGCTTCGAACCGTGCGTCGATCTGTTTGCCGGTTTCGCAGAACTGCGCGTAGGAGGAATCGCCGAGGGCGAGCACCGCGAAATTCACGCCATCGAGCGTCGGTGCGCCATCGGCCATCAGGGCGCGCATGAAGGGGGCGGCGCGTTGCGGCGGCTCGCCTTCGCCCCAGGTGGAGGCGATGACCAGCAGGTTGACGGTGTCTTTCAGCGTGGCGAGGTCGGCGTCCGCCATGTCGAGCAGGCGGGGGGCGAAGCCGCGCTTCTGGGCATCGCGCTTGGCGGCACCGGCGAGGGCTTCGGCGTTGCCGGATTCGGTGCCGTACAGGATGGTGAGTTTGGTTTTGACCGCCGGCGCCGCCGCGAGGGGGGCGGCTTCGGTGCCGGCGGCATCGATGCCCGCCAGAAACCCGGTCAGCCACGCGCGCTGCACGGCGGAGGCACGGCCGATCACCTGATCGAGCGCGATGATTTCATCGGGTGCGAAGGGCGCGGTGCGGGGCAGTTTGGCGGTTTTTGTCATGATATCAGCCTTGAGGTTGCGGGGCGGCGAAATCGCACACCCGGTCGCACAGCCATTTCCGGTCCGCGGCGATTGCGGCGATGCGTTTGGCGGCTTCGGGCATCGAGATGCCCTCACGCTGCCAGCCGGCGCGCAGGGTGCCGATTTCCGCGACGCGATCGGCCCATTCCGCGCCGTAGCGCAGTTCCAAATTGCGCCGGATCATGCCGGCCAGGCCGGGGGCGCGGCCGTTGGTGGAAATCGTCAGCAGCAGATCGCCGCGCCGCACTTCGGCGACCGAGTGAAAATCGCACAAGGGCGGGACGTCTTCGACATTGACGAGCAGCCGCTGCGCCCGGGCGGCGGCGGCGAGCGGTTCGGCGCGGTCGCGCGGTAGATCGACGATCCACAGCACGTGCAGCGCTGCCAGATCATCGGGGCCGGGCAGCGCGCGGCGTAGTTGATCGCCCGCTTCGGTCACCGCTTCGTCATCGGGGGCATCGGAAAACAGCAGCGCATCGGCAGCGCCGGCGGCGCGCAGAGCGCGAAACCGGCGCAGCGCCAAGGCGCCGTTGCCGGCGACCGCAAGACGCGCAAAACGAGGATCGAGCGCAATCGGGATCATCATATCTCCTGGGGTGAATATAGCGGTCTCCCACTTGTGGTGAAACGGCATTCTCTGTCCAGCGCAAAATACTCTAGAAATAAGATTGATTTTCTGTCCTGGCGGTCGCACAGAGAAGTCACTCATCCTGACGGGAGATTCCACGCTATGCCAGCGCTGCCTGAATCGCTGCCGCCCAGCGCCCTGCCGGCGCTCGACAAGATCGATCGCGCGATTTTGCGGTTGATCGCGCGCGACTGCACCATGCAACTCGCCACCATCGCGAGCCTGGTCGGCCTGTCGGCGACGCCGTGCTGGAAGCGCATCAAGCGGATGGAGGAGGCTGGGGTGATCACCGGCCGGGTTGCGATGCTGTCACCCGAACGGCTCGGCTATCCGGTTTCGGTGTTCGCCTCGATCGAAACGGCCGACCATTCGGAAGCCTGGATCGCGCGCTTTGCCGAACTCGTCACCACCATGCCGGAGATCGTCGGCGCCTGGCGGATGAGCGGCGATGTCGATTACCTGCTGCACATCATGGTGGCCGATATTCCGGCCTATGACGCGTTCTATCGCCGCCTCATCGCGGCGATTCCGCTGCGCAATGTATCGTCGCGGTTTGCGATGGAGCGGATGAAATCAAGCCCGCCGCCGATTTGAGCGCGCTTTTACACGCTACGCAAGCCAGCAAGCGCAGTGACCCGGTCATCGGCGTTGTCATGCTGCTCCGTTTGGGGCGATCGGGCGGAACCGGATGCTTGCGACCATGGCGGTGCCGGCCGCGATGCGAAGCGGACCAGCCACGGCAGCACCGCGCTCTGCGGCATGGGCGGCGCAATGCCATAACCCTGACCGTGATGGGCGCCCATGCTGCGGGCGAGATCGATCAATTCCTGCGTTTCGAGACCTTCGATCGTAACCTTGATGCCGAGCTTGCGCCCCATTTGGACCAGCGCCTCGACCAGCGGCATTGTGCGTCGATCGCTCGCTGAAATGCCCCGGACCAGGCTCTGGTCGATCTTGAGAATGTCGAACGGCAGGTTGCGCAGGCGGATGAGGCTGCCGTAACCGGCGCCCAGATCGTCGAGCGCGAGGTGTACGCCCAGTTCGAGCAATCGTGCCGCATCGCGGGCACCGAGTTCGTCGTCGCCGCCGAAGCCCTGATCTTCGAGCAACTCCAGTGTGAGTCGCGCACCGTCGATCCGGTGTGCGGCCAGGGCCGTGCGGATCCAATCGATACAGGCGGGTTTGCGCAAGGTTGATGGTGGCAGATTGACCGAGATGTCGAATTTAAAGCCCTTGCTTTGAAACTCCAGCATCGCGTCGAGCGAGTGGTTCAGGCTTTCGACGAACAAATGGTCGAGTTCCTGCTCGTTGAGCGCGCGCAGGAACTGGCCGGGGCTGATGATCCGGCCATCGGCGAGTTCGATGCGTGCGAGCGCTTCGAACTTGGTGCAGGCGCCGCTGGCAAGATCGACGATCGGCTGCATGAACATGCGCAAGCCGCCGTTGAACAGCCGCTCGCGCCAGGTTTTTCGGTCATCCGCCGAGATCATCGCTGTGTCTGAGTCGTGCGTGCGTTCGATCGCACGACTGACCAGCAGGCTGAGAGCTTCGCCCGTCTCGCGCATATGCGTGGTGCGGAACAGGTTGGGCAGGCGGCCGTAGAGTTTGATCATGCTCAGGATGCGCCCCGTTGCGTCGAGCACCGGCAGGGCAACCATGCTGCGGATCCCGGCGTTGCCCAGGGTGACGGCCCAAGCCGGTCCCTGATCGGTCTGGCCGTCGATCAGCGGGATATCAACGGGCTCACCGGAGACCCATGCCTCGGCCACCGGGTGCAGGCTGTCCGGCGTCAGGCGTTTACCATGAATTTTCTGGTCGGGATGCTTTTCGAACCAGGCACGATGAGCATCGCTTTCGGCTTCGACGGTAAAGGCGCCGTCGGGGGCCTTCCCGTAGACGGCCCCGAACGCGATGAACGGCCAATCGGTGATGGCGGCAACGACCGCATCGAGAATGTCGATCCGCCGGCGCAGCGGGTGCAGGCTCAAGGCGAGATCGCGCAGCCTGCCGTAGATGTCCTGGCGCAGCAATTCGGCGGCCTCCTGCTGCGATTCGAGGTCGACTTCGATTCGCTGCAGGACAATGTCGAGATACATTTGACGCTGGCTCAGGCGGCCCGGGATCTGCTGGCTCATCACCGCTAGGGCCTGATAGAGCCAACTCATCGTCGCGGTCACCCCGTTGGCGGGCACGCCGAGTGCGGCATGCAGCCGGCCGAGTTGAAGGGCCCGTTCGGCATGCTGCGTGCGCGTCAGCGCAGGATCGAGCAGCATTTCGATATAGCGCGGTAGGAGCTTGCCAAGCCGTGCCACCACCAGCGGCGTCATCGCCGAGGTGACCGCTTCGTTGCGTGGGTCGGCCTGCACGTGATCGAGCAGGCCGGTACCGAGTTCATCGAACCGACTCGCCAAAAATCGGTGCGCCCAACCCAGCAACAGCCCGGCCTGATCGCCGTACGGTTCGAGAGCCCGCCGTCTGATCGCCGACTGGCATGGGGCCTGTCTGAACAGGCACAGCCGAGGGACAAGGTCAGATGTTCCGCAATCCCTTCGGACGGGCGGAACCGTTCTTCCGTGATACCCAGCGTTGTCTCGATATGGGCATGGACGACAGTGCGACCCGGATCGATTCGGGCGAATGCAAAGGAATCCGCGCCGACCCGTGCCACGAGTAGCGCGCCGGGGAGCGCCCTCAGGCGTGCCGCCAGTGCGACCAAGATCCGGTCGCCGGCGACGACGCCCAATCGCCGGTTCAAGGCGGTGAAACAGCAGATGTCGATCACGAAGATGGAGAGCTGGGCCCCTGGTGCGAGCCGGTCCGCGAGGCTGATGATCCGCTCCTCGAAGCCGATGCGCGACAGCGCGCCGGTCAGGCGATCATGCCGGCGTGCCTGCTCGATGGCAGCGGCGGCCTCATCACGGGCGCGCTGGCTCTGTTCGATCTGGCGCGTCAGGACAACGATCCCGATCAGAACCAGCATTTCCATGATCCAGCGCACCCAGCCATCCGTAGCCCAAAGCCGGGGCGCACAGGTGATCGGCCAGGAAATGAGCACTTTCAACGGTAAGCCCGGTACGCTGATCTCGTTTTTTCGGTTACCCGCCGCTTTCAGGGGGTTCCCTACGCCGGGTCGATGCGGGGGAAAGAACAGCAGCCCGCCGCGCCATTGACCGATCGGGCGCTGGTTGCGCGCATCCACCGTGGTGAGGGTCCAGGGATGCGCAAATACGTTCGGATAGGCCAGTAATTGTTCGAGCCGGTAGGGCGTCCCGACGAAGTACCGTGTGGCGCCGGTCGCGCCGACGGCGCGAAACCGCATGGTGATCGCATAGGTGCCAACCCGAGCGGCATAGCGCGGACGGCCAAGCAGGTAATCCGGATGGCCGGGCAGGGGGGTGAACCCGGCGGCGCTGGTGATCGGCTTGGCGGTCTGTTGCTGGGTCGACCACACGATCGTGTTGCCGTCGGCAGACTGGATATTGAAGGCATACAGGCTTGGGTGCAGTGCCATGAATCGGCGCAGCGCCACAACGGACCGGGCGGTCGGCCGCACCGTTCCATCGGGACGGGGGGCGAGCAGGCTTACGCCGATGAATTCAAGCTCCGCGAATTGAGCGAACAGGTGGCGCGCGATACTGCCGGCGTATTCAGTGGCATTGGTCCGCGCGCGACGTGCAATCGTGTGTTGCGCAGCATTCAACTCGAAGGCTTCGAAGCTCAGGCCACCCAGCAAGACGAAACCAGGCGCAAACCAGAGCAGAAGTGATCGGGCGAGCCGGGGGCCGACCAGACCTGACCTCATTGTAAGCCGACCACCACGCGTGGCATATTTCAGAATTCCTGCCACGCCGGGTCGCTCGAACTGATGGCAACCAGTTTCGGTTTACCTTTTGCCACCACCGGTGCGGGTTTCGCGCGCTGCTTGACGGGCGCGGTGGCAAACGGCCGCGTGGCAAGGTTGCGCCGTTCGACCGGGTGCTGGATGACGGGCGGCGGCGTGCCGTTGTCTATGATGAATTGTTCCACGAGTCTTGCGAGTTCGGTGGCTTCGTTGGCGAGACCATGGCTCGCGGCGGTCGCCTGTTCGACCATGGCCGCGTTTTGCTGCGTGACCTGATCCATCTGACTGACGGCCGTATTGACTTCATGCAGCCCGGTGGACTGCTCGCTGGCTGATGCGGCGATGTCGGTGATGAGCACGTTGAGTCGTGTAACCTGATCCGCGATCCGGCCGAGCGCCTGCCCGGTTTCGCCCACGAGGCGCACACCAACCGCGACTTGTTGCCCGGATGCGGTGATCAGCCCTTGAATCTCCTTTGCCGCCTTGGCCGAGCGTTGTGCCAGGGCGCGCACTTCCGTCGCGACGACGACGAATCCGCGCCCGGCATCACCCGCGCGTGCGGCCTCGATCCCGGCGTTCAGGGCCAGCAAATTCGTCTGGAAGGCAATTTCATCGATCAGGCCGACAATCTTATCGATCTGGCGCGATGATCCCTCAATCGCGCTCATCGCGTTCACGGTTTCGAGTACGACGTCACTGGAATGTTTTGCGTCTTGACCAGCCGACGCCGCTAGGTCCCTTGCGTCGCTGCTACGCAGCGCCGTGGTCCGGACCGTCGCGGTGATCTGCTCCATTGCGGCGGCAGTCTCTTCAAGCGTCGCTGCCTGTTGCTCGGTTCGCCGAGCCATATCGTCGGACGCATGTGTGATCTCGGAAGCTCCGGACCGCACCCCGGCGCTGCTCGTGGCAATTGCCGCCATGGTCGTCTGCAATTTTGTGATGGCGCCGTTGAAGTCACGCCCGAGTTTTTCATAGCTGCCGGGCAAAACACTATCGATCCGATAGGTCAGGTTGCCGGCTTCGAGCTGCTCCAGACCAGCCGCAATCGCGGTGATGGCGAGGGTCTGGCTTCGCGCGACGGTCTGCTGCTCGGCCGCCAATCGCCGGGTGATGTCATCCGCTTCCTGACGCTTGGCGACGGCGATCTCGGCGGCGGCCAATTGTCCGGCCCCGATCACCCCAAGATTTTCGACATTTGCCATAATCGCCTTGAAGCAAGGCTTCGTCGGGGCGGACTTGGTCGAGGAGCCTGTGATCGATGCGGATGGCACGCCGACAAATAAGACGCCGATCACCTGATTGTCCCGCAAGATCGGTTCGTAGACAGAGATGTAGGTTTGTCCTAGAATTTCTGTAACGCCGCGGTAGCTGAGTCCCTGCCCGAGCACACGGTCGTGCACCGGCCCCGGTGCCAGCCTGGTACCCATCGCGCGCGCGCCGGCCGCGCTTAAGACGTTGGTGGATACCCGCCGGTCACGCGCAAAAATCGTTGCGGCTCCACCAAATTTTGCTTTCACTTGATCGACGAGTTGAAAATCGCCATTGATTCGCTGGTCGCCGAACCAGAGATCGTCACCGTCCAGCCGCGCTTCGCCATAGGCCTGGGTCGCGCTGCGCAGCATGTCGATGTTCTGACCGAGTGCGTTCTGCGCCAGCATGGTGCGCTCATGTTCCGCGGCTCGCTCGACCATCGTTGCAATGTGTTTGCACACGGGCGTCAACTGATGTCGGATCCATGCCTGCGCGATCAAAGCACCCAGGCTCAGGGCGACAATCGCGGATGTGGCAATCAGAAACATATTCATGGCCGTTGCACCGCCGGACGAGAGCATGGACATGCACGGTACATGTGCATTGTACGAATTCTGTTCAAAAGAGGCTTCCCCGTTCAATACCGACAAGGTCAACGCCAGCACATTTTACGGCACCAATCTTAACAGCCGGATAACTGCCGCAAATTCGTCTTTTACATGTTCTGAGGCGGTCCAAATCCGTTGCAACGACCATGGCGGGTATTTTCGACCCGAACGGCCGCAGCCGGAGCGCTGCGTGTGGCACCGTCGGTTCGATCTTGCGCCCAGCATGGAGATCATCGTACCGGCGATGCTTCATATCGCGCCGTTAACGATTGAGTCATCTTTGTTCGCTATCGTGACAATACGAGCGGCGGTCGGAACCTTCATGCGCGAGCATACAGATGATTTCGGCTTCGTTCGTAACCGGCAAGACACGTAACGAGGCGTACATGCTAACATGGTTTCGCGAGACAGCTCCGATTTGTTTGAAGCTTACCCTGATAGTCTCGATGGCAAGCGCATTGCTACTCATCTGTCTTGCTGTCGTAGGGCGCGCGTCATCTGATCCTGCGCTGGGTCATAGTCCCATTATGGTCTGTGCGGCTGCGCTGTTGATCTCGGTTTACTGGTCTGCTTCAGCCAGAATGGTGACTGCATCGGGCGGACGCCCAAGGCAATGAACAGTTTTCGGACTGGGTTGATCGCCGGCAACAGATCCGAGGCGGAGGTGACTTCGCGGATGGAGCTTGAAGAGCAACGGGCGCGCGCCGAAGCGGAGCGCGATGCCGCCGCCAAGGATGTTGAGCACATCGTTCATTCACTGGCGGAGGAGCTTGATCGCCTCTCCTCGGAAGTGCTCATCGATCGACTCACCCAAGCCCTCGCCCCCGACTGCGAAAGGCTCCGCGGCGACTTCAAGGGTGCGCTCGGTCGACTTCAGGACGCCATAAAAACGATCGCAACCAACCCGACGTTGAATGCGGCGGTCGCGACCGCGCGGGCCGGCGATGCGGGACGTGCATTTACGGTGCTCGTATCTGAGGTCACGGTGCTCACGCAACGGTCGGCGGATGCGGCCAAGGATATCATGGCGCTGATTTCAATCGTCTCGAAACAGATCGGCAGCGGCGTCGATCTGGTCGGACAGACGGGCAAGGCGTTGCAGCGACGGGTTATCCAGATTGTCGAGATCGACGAGGTCGTCACGCAGACCACCGCCGCGGCACAGGAGACGGAGGAAGTTGCATCGCTGATCGCCCAATTCCAGATCAGCGGGATTGCCAAGCAACCCTCGCGCCAAGCACCGTGCAAGCCCGTCGCGCGAATGGCGCCGATGGAGAGCCCCGCAAGAGCGTTCCGCCCTGCGATCGCACAATTGAAGACGACGGCAACGGTCGCGGCGCGCAAGCTCGCGATCGCCGGGCATGCCCATAGTTGGGAGGAAGTCTGAGCAGCATGAAAAAGCGATCTCATCCAGCCAAGGGTGCCGAGCCTGTTAAGCTCAGGCTTGAGCCACTCCTCGATATCAAGGCGGCAGCGCCGCTCTATGCGGTTCTGCACGGCCAGCGCGGGCATGATCTTGTCATCGATGCCAGTGGGGTTGAACGACTTGGTGGGCAATGCCTGCAGGTGTTGCTTGCCGCCCGCGCAAGCTGGGCCGCCGATCAGCACGAGTTTCTGGTTGAGGGGTTTTCGCCCGGCGTGATCGCCACGCTGGAATTGATGGGCATCGAGCCCGCCGCGTTCGATTATCGAAGGGAAACAGGCGTGTGATCAAGACAATATTGACGGTGGACGACTCACGGACCATGCGCGACATGCTGCGCTTGTCTCTGGTGGAGGCCGGTTTCAGAGTTGTGCAGGCGGAGGATGGCGTCCATGGGCTGGAAGTGCTCCGTGATGAAACGCCCGACGTCATCGTCACTGACATCAACATGCCGCGGATGGACGGCTTCGGCTTTATCGAAGCGGTGCGGCGCGACGTCACCTGGCGGTCGACGCCGGTTCTGGTGCTGACCACCGAGGTCGATGCCGAAAAGAAGAGCCGTGCGAAGGCGGCGGGTGCGACGGGATGGATCGTCAAGCCGTTCGATCCGGTCAAGCTGGTCGACGTCATCCGACGTGTAGCCGCGTAAGGAGGATAGTACGCAATGGACCCGATGGCGGCGATCCGTGATACCTTTTTCCAGGAGTGTGAGGAGCAGCTGTCCGAGCTTGAGCGCGGACTGATGCGGATGGAGAGCGGCGAGACCGATCAGGAGACGGTCAATGCCGTGTTCCGGGCCGTTCATTCGGTCAAGGGGGGGGCTGGCGCGTTTGGGCTGGAAGATTTGGTTCGCTTCGCTCATGTGTTCGAGACGGCGCTCGATCAGGTGCGCGCGGGCAAGCTGGATGCCTCGGCAAACGCGGTGCGGCTGTTGCTCCGCGCGTCCGACGCCCTGGCGGATTTGGTCCGCTGCGCGCGCGACGGCGCCACGCCTGATGAGGCGCAGACGACATCGCTGGCCGCGGCGCTGAAGGCACTGACCAGCGGGGGTACGACGGACGATGGCGATGCCGGGGACGACGAGGATGACGGGCTTGGCGATCTGACGTTTCTGCCGTTGCCGGTCGCGGTCGAAGCGGAGGCGGCGCCACCTGCCGGCTGGATCATAAAGTTTCGGCCGCTCGCCGATCTGTATGCCAATGCGAATGAGGCGGCATTGTTGCTGCGTGAAGTCAGCGCCCTCGGGCCGGTCAGCGTGACGGTCGACACGTCATCGCTCCCCGACTTTGCCGAACTCGATCCCGAAGGCGCGTATCTGACATGGACGATCATGATACAGGCCGACTGCGATGAACAGGCCATCCGCAGCGCATTCGAGTTCGTCGAGGACGATTGCGAGCTTGTGATCAGCCGTGCGTCGGATCAGGCCGATGAGGCGAGCCTGCCGCAACTAGGCGTCGACGAAGACGGCGCTGGCAACGTGGAGACGATCCACGCGCCCGCTCCCGTCATGGCAGCTAGCGAGACGACTAGTAGCGGGATACCGTCCGATGCGGATGTGCTCGCGATGATTCGCAAAGCGCAACAGAGCGTGTCGCCGTCCGAGCATGACCAACCGCAGGCCGCAGGCGCTGGCGGCGCGCAACACCCGTCGCCGCCCACGGGCCGGTCCCGTCAGGATGCGGCGCCGGCGATGGACGGAACGTCGGCGAAAAGTGATGCCGGATCTGCGGTCGGTGCGACGATCCGGGTGGATCTTGACCGGGTGGATCGCCTGATCGACCTCGTGGGCGAATTGGTCATCAATGAGGCGATGCTGACCCAGCGCGTCATGGAAGCCGGGCTGGCTCGCGCCTCGGGGGTGGCGGCTGCGCTCGACGAGCTTGAGCATCTGACCCGGGAGATCCAGGACAGCGTGATGGCGATCCGCGCGCAGCCGGTGCGCTCGGTCTTCCAGCGCATGCCCCGTCTGGTACGCGAGGTGGCGGCGATGACCGGCAAGCAGGTCCGGTTGCTGACCGATGGCGAGGGCACGGAGGTCGACAAAACGGTCATCGAGCGGATCGCCGATCCGTTGACCCATATGATCCGTAACGCGATCGACCATGGGCTGGAGCCGACCGATGCACGGCTTGCGGCCGGCAAGCCGGAGGAGGGGGTGGTCAAGCTGACGGCGCTGCATCGTTCCGGGCGGATCGTGATCGAGGTTGCCGATGATGGTGCCGGGATTAATCGCGAACGGGTCAAGGCGAAGGCGGTCGAGAAGGGATTGATCGCGCCGGAAGCGCAGTTGAGTGATGAAGAGACCGACAACCTGATCTTCCTGCCAGGTTTTTCTACCGCGAGCACGGTTTCGGACATCTCCGGCCGCGGGGTCGGCATGGATGTGGTGCGGCGCTCGGTTCAGTCGCTCGGCGGGCGGATCTCCATCGCGTCGCGGCCGGGTGCGGGTTCGACTTTCACGCTCAGCCTGCCGCTGACGCTCGCTGTGCTGGATGGCATGGTCGTCAGCGTGGCCGGCCATACGCTGATTGTTCCGCTCAGCGCGATCATCGAAACCTTGCAGCCGCAGGCTGCCAATGTTCACACGCTCGGCACGGATGTCCGAGTTGTGGCGATGCGCGGGCGCTATATTCCACTGGTCGATGTCAGCATGGCGCTCGGATATCGTGACGCGCCGCTTGAGGCGGACAAGAGCGTGGCTTTGCTGGTCGAAGGTGAGGGCGGCATCCGTGCGGTGCTCATTGTCGATGCGATCCAGGGCCAGCGCCAGGTTGTGATCAAGAGTCTTGAGGCGAATTACCGAGCGGTGCCCGGTATCGCCGCCGCTACGGTGATGGGCGACGGGCGCGTTGCTCTTATTCTCGATGTCGATGCGATCGTCTCGGTGACGAGGACCGAAATTCTCCGTGGTGACGCGCTGCGGGCCGAACCATTTCTTTTACAAGCGAGTTAAGCCATGAATGAATCGCTCACGAACGGGGCCGAGGGCCGCGAATTGATTGCATTCCGCGTTGGTCAGCAGGAGTTCTGCGTCAACATTATGGCGGTTCGAGAGATCCGCGGATGGACGGCGGCGACCGCGCTGCCCCAGGCGCCGCGTTATATTTGCGGTGTCATCAATCTGCGCGGCGCGGTGCTGCCGATCGTGGATTTCGCGGTCCGACTTGGCCTGCCGGGATCGGCGCCGACCGCGCGGCATGTGATCATCGTGGCCCAGATCCATAACCAGCAGGTTGGGTTGCTGGTCGATGCGGTGTCGGACATCCTCACTCTGAACGAGAACGCGATACAACCGACTCCGGATGTCGCATCTGATCTGGTCAAGGCCTTTGTGCGCGGCCTGCTGCCGGTGGATGGGAGGATGATCAGCCTCATTTCGCTGGATCATATCCTGCCGACCGACGAGCGGCAGGCAGCATGAGCACTGCAGTCATCCCAGCCAATGGGGGCAGCCTGATCGAGGGGGGCGAATATCGTCTGACCGCGGAGGATTTTCGTCAGATTTCGGCGATGATTTATGCGGATGCCGGTATCGCGATGCCTGATCACAAGGCGACTCTGGTCTATTCGCGGCTTGCCAAGCGGTTGCGCGCATTGGGGCTGAAAAATTTCTCGCAATATTGCGAACTGGTCAGCAGTGCCCAGGGGAGCGAGGAGCGGCAGGAAATGCTGGCCGCGCTGACGACGAATGTGACGCGGTTCTATCGTGAGCCGCATCATTTCGAGCATTTGCGCACGCAGATCCTGCCGCCGTTGATTGCGAGCGCGCGCAAGGGTGGCCGGGTGCGGCTGTGGTCGTCCGCGTGTTCCAGCGGTCAGGAGCCATACTCGATGGCGTTGACCGTTCTGTCGTTGCTGCCGGATGCGGCGCAGCGCGATATCCGGATTCTGGCAACCGACATCGATCCCAACATGATCGCGACGGGCAAGGCCGGGCTATACGACAAAACTGCGATCGAGCCGGTGCCGGCTGATCTGCGGCAGCGTTGGTTTTCACCGGCCGACGGCGATCGAAGCATGGTGCAGATCGCGGAGCAGGCGCGTGCACTGGTGGAGTTTCGCCGGCTGAACCTGATCGGTGACTGGCCGATGCAGGGGCGGTTTCATGCGATTTTCTGTCGCAATGTGGCGATCTATTTCGATGATCCGACCCAGGCGATGATCTGGTCGCGCATGGTGCCGCTGCTCGATCCTGCGGGTGCGCTCTACATCGGGCACTCCGAGCGTGTGAGCGGGCCGGCCGAGCGGCTGTTGCGCAGCGATGGCATTACCACGTATCGGCCGCTGGCCGGCAAGGAGGCGCGCCGATGAGCGTCAAGGTTCTGGTGGTTGATGATTCTGCCACGATGCGGGAGCTGATTTCCGCGGTGCTCAGGCGGGATCCGCATATCGAAGTGGTTGGCCATGCCGCTGATCCGTTGGAGGCGCGGACAGCGATCAAGCAGTTGAATCCCGATGTGATTACATTGGACGTCGAGATGCCGAATATGAACGGCCTCGAGTTTCTTGAAAAGATCATGCGGCTGCGGCCAACCCCGGTTATCATGGTTTCGAGCCTGACCCAGGCCGGTGCCTCTGTGACCTTGCGGGCGCTCGAGTGTGGTGCGTTCGACTGTGTCGCGAAGCCAACCAATGGCGACTATCACGATTTCAACCAGCTGGCCGAGAAGGTGAGGGCGGCCGCAAAATCGCGCGTGCAGCCTCGCAGCTTCGCACCTGCCCCGCCCGTCACGCCCGACCGCAACGGACGGTTCGCGCCGGATGGCCGGGTCGTGGCGATCGGGTCGTCGACTGGCGGTGTGGAGGCGTTGATCGCTGTGCTGTCACAGTTTCCGGCGAATTGTCCGCCGGTGCTGATCACGCAGCATATGCCGGCAACGTTCACCAAGAGTTTTGCAGACCGGCTCAACCGTTTGTGTGCGCCCGAGGTCGCGGAAGCGGAGGACGGCATGTTGGTGTTGCCCGGACATATCTATCTGGCACCGGGCAGCGCGCATCTGGAGATCGCGAATTCGAGCAAGCCGCGCTGCCGGTTGCATGACGGCGAGCGGGTCAGCGGGCATCGGCCTTCGGCGGATGTGTTGTTCGGCTCGGTGGCGCGGGTGATCGGTGCCAGATCGCTCGGTGTTATTTTGACCGGCATGGGGCGGGACGGGGCACAGGGGTTGCTGGAGATGCGTCAGGCCGGGGCGGAGACGATCGGGCAGGACGAGGCCAGCTGTATTGTCTACGGCATGCCGAAAGTGGCGTTCGAAATCGGCGCCGTCTCGCGGCAATTGTCGCTTGGTAAAATCGCCGATCACATTCTACGCAGTGCCAACCTTCATCATAGGGAGAGAGTGTGATGCCTCTTGCGAACACCCTGACAATTCTGGTTGTCGATGATCAGCAGACGATCCGCAGCCTGGCCAGAATGGCGCTGGAGCAATGGGGGGTTGCCGAAATTCTTGAAGCGGCTGATGGCGAGGAGGCGCTGAAGGTCATTCTGACTCACAAGACGCCGATTCATTTGATCATTTCCGATTACAACATGCCTAATCTGAACGGTTTGAGTCTGTTGCGGGCGGTGCGCGCTCATGGGCCGATCAGCAAGACCGCCTTCATCATGCTGACCGGGCGCGCCGACAAGCAGATGGTGCTGAGCGCGGTTGAACACGGGGTCAATAATTATCTGGTCAAGCCGTTCACGCCTGAATCGCTGCGCGAAAAGATCGAGGCGGTGATCGGTGCGTTGAAATGAATTCATCGACGGATCAGGATTTTGTTGTCGAACGAAAGATCAACATCGTGCAAGGCGAGCAGCAGGTTTCGAATGACCCTGGCGTGGTGCTGACGACGATTCTGGGATCGTGCATTGCGGCCTGCATGTGGGATCGGGACGCCGGGATCGGCGGTATGAACCATTTTCTGTTGCCGGGGGATCGAAACGATCCGGGACAGCCGACTCGGGGCAATGATGCGATGCGCTATGGTGCGTATTCGATGGAGCTTCTGATCAACGGGCTCCTGCGGCATGGCGCGCAGCGGCGCCGTTTGCAGGCGAAGCTGTTCGGCGGGTCTTGCATGATGGCCGGTTTGACGGATGTTGGGCAGTTGAATGCGGCATTCGCGGAGCGGTTTTTACAGGCGGAGGGAATCGCCGTCGTCGGCGGTAGTCTGCGCGGGAATCAGGGGCGGCGGATTCAGTTCTGGCCGGTATCCGGGCGGGCGCGACAAACGTTGCTGAACAGCAGCAATGGTGCGGTCTCCCGGGCGGAGGCCAACCGAGCCCCGCCGCCATCGCTGAGCACGGCCGGTGAGGTGGAGCTGTTTTGAGCAATTCACAGGTGTTGTTTGGTGATCTGCTGATTACCGTTGAGGCGGAACTTGTCGAACTCGGACGTCTGGCTGAACAATTCCAGGCGGTTCTGGGTCCGGCAATGCTGCGGGCAGCCGATGATTTCGCGTGCCATCAGGAGGCGCAGATTATCGATCTGATCACACAAAGGCTTTATGGGCTGAGCGACTTCATGCGGGCGTTGCGCCCCTCTGTGCCGCAGGCATGGTCGGTCGATCCGGAGCCGGCGGCGAGCGTGGTTACGCTGGCTGATCTGTCGTGCCGGTTGCGTGGCGCGCCGGAGCAGTTATCGACGCATGAGGCTGGCGAATTCGAGGCATTTTGATGCGGGTTTGGGTGTGAGGTCTGTGATTGAAATAGAAGAGCGAGAGTAAATTTTTCATTTTGGTCTATGACAGTGGAACCGGTAACGCCCCAAATGAAAAGAAGTTTTTTGCGTCTTTTTTACAAAAAAGAATTCCTTCCTTTTGTGCCTCATCAGATCATGTTCAACCCGGAATCCGCACGGCGCGTGCGACCAACTGGCCGATGCGCAGCGTCAGTACGAGGGTTGCCGCCAGCCCGGCACCGATCAGTGCGAGATGGACCCAGGCGGGTCCGGTTCGGAGCGCGGTGATGCCCTGGACGCCGAGCGCGCCGAGCGTGACATAGAGCGCGAGGGCCGGCAGCGAGGCCAGCGTACCGAGGGCGTAGTCGCGCCAGCCGATGCCGGATAATCCGAGCGCGAAGGAAGTGATCGAAAAGGGCATCACCGGCGAGACCCGCATGAGCAGGACCAGCCGCCAGCCATCGCGCATGATTGCGGCATCGAAGCGGCGCAAGCCGTCGCGCCGGGCGACGAGCCGGACGATGGCTGGGCGCAGGGCGGAGCGGGCGAGTGAGAAGGCTGCGCCGGCGCCGAGCAGCACGCCGATGCCGGAAAGTCCGAACCCGAGGGCCACGCCATAGACCGCGCCGGCCGCGAGGCCGAGCAGCGAGGCGGGTAGAAAGCCGATCAGGGCGACGAGGGTTTGCAGCAGAACGAAGATGACCCAGCCGAGCGCGCCGAGGGCGCGCAATCGGTCGAGCCAACCGAGGATGCGGGCCGCCCAAGTGGTGCCGCCGGCCAGGCTGAGTGCCAGAGCGGCGGCGAGGATGGCGAATCCGGCGGCGATTGTGATCAGCCGTGCCTTCACGGTTCGGGTTTGCCCAGCAGCGGCCAGGGCCGGATGCCCGCGCTATCGAGCCGGAAGCGCAGCGCGGTATCGAGCACGCCGAAGCCGTAGGTGACCGAGCGTTGGAAATTGATCGAGGAGGCTTCCTTGAAATAGCGGGTCGGAAAGCCGGTGTGGTACTCGGAGAAATGTTGGGCGAGGAGCAGGTTCTCGGCCAAAGTGAGGGCGCGGTTGGCGAGGAATTTCCACAGCGGCATGCCGCCGGCCAAGGCGCCGACACCCATGATGCGCGAGGCTAGCACCGCATCGTAATGGCCTGATACGATCATCGAGGCCATCGCCGGGATCAGGCGGGGGGAGTATTGGTAGTCGGGGTGGAGCATGACGACGATATCGGCACCGCGGCCGAGCGCTGCGGTGTAGCAGGTTTTCTGGTTGGCGCCGTAGCCGCGGTTGCGGTCGTGGATGATGGTGTAGAGACCGAGCGATTTTGCGAGGATGGGCGTGGTGTCGGTGCTGGCGTCGTCGGTCAGGATCAGGTCATCGACGATTTCGCGGTCGATCTCGCTGACGGTGCGTTCGAGTGTGCGCGCCGCGTTGTAGGCGGGCAGCACGACGGCGATCCGTTGCCCCGCCAGCATTACGGTGCCTTGCCTGTCATGATGGTATCCGTCCCCAGTGTTTGATCGATGTCGCGGCAATTGCGCGAAATCTACTTCGCTGGACCGCTTGGGAAAAGCAAGCGGGCGGCTCGGGTCGGGGGCTCGTTGCGGTTTCGTCAGCGTCAGTTTGTTACGATATCGTAACGATATGGGCGTGCGGAAGTACGTTGGTCACGCGGGTTGAATTTTGAAATCTTGATCTGGGGTGGGGGATTCGGATTGGGTGGGGTCTGGCGTGCCGAAGAGGATGTGGCGGCGGGAGTCGGGCGGTGGGGCGGGGCCGAAGGGCGGTTCGGTGGGCAGGTCGATGCCCATGGCGTTGTAGAGCGGGGTCAGGATGCGGATGAGGCGGGGGTTGGCTTGCAGGAAGCCTGCGAATTCGGGGTCGGAGAGGATGTGTTGCAGGGTGAAGCGGGTGAAGCCGGTTTCGGGGATCAGGCGGTAGAGCCAGGCTTCGCGGCACGGCAGGGTGAGGCGTTTGCGGCGGGC